>JAFECN010000178.1 GCA_018242145.1 Pseudomonadota bacterium | reverse complement strand
GCACAAAAAAACGCGCGGCAGGATCTTCTGCCGCGCGAAATCGCATCGCGAAATTCAAAAAATTTTCAGGCCGCGTCCAGCTTGATAGCGGAAACCTCGCGATGCACGTCCGCCTGGAAATCGTTGAGCAGCGTTTCGGTGATCTGGCCGGGCTTGAAGGTCCATTGGGCGATCTCCGACACCGGCGTCACTTCCGCCGCCGTGCCGGTGAGGAAGCATTCGCTGAAGCCACTCAGCTCTTCCGGCTTGATGTGCTTTTCGATCACCGGGATCTGCCGCGCCTTGGCCAGCGCGATCACGGACTGGCGCGTGATGCCGTTCAGGAAGCAATCGGCGATGGGTGTGACGAGCTTGCCGTGGTCCACGAAGAAGATGTTCGCACCCGTCGCTTCGGCGACATAGCCGCGGTAATCGAACATCATCGCGTCGTGATAGCCCTTGGCCTCCGCGGCATGCTTGGAGATGGTGCAGATCATGTAGAGGCCCGCGGCCTTGGCGGCGGTGGGCGCGGTGTCCGGCGCGGGGCGCTTCCAGTCCGAAACGGTGAGGCGGATGCCTTTCATCTTCTCGGCCGGATTGAAATAGCTGCCCCATTGCCACGCGGCGATGGCGACATGGACCTTGTTCTTGTCGCCCGCCACGCTCATCTGCTCGCTGCCGCGCCACACCACGGGGCGGACATAGGCATCCTTGAAGCCCTGCACTTCGCAGGCCTTGATGGAGGCTTCGTTGATCTCCTTCTCGGAGAACGGAATCTCCATGTCGAGGATCTTCGCGGACTTGAACAGGCGCGCGGTGTGCTCTTCCAGTTTGTAGATGCGGCCCGCATACATGCGCTCGCCCTCGAACACCGAGGAGGCATAGTGCAGCCCGTGGGTGAGGACGTGAATCTTCGCGTCGTTCCAGGGCACGAATTTGCCGTCGAAGCAGAGCGAGCCTTCGCGTTTGTCGAAGGGGATAACGTCGTTCACCATGGAAAACCTCACCTGTTTACGCTGCTGGCCTGCAGGTCTTGCAGGCGCGGCTCCCGAAGCCTAGTTAAGTCAGCATGGCTGACATAAAATCCGCCGGGACCCGCACTTTCACCTCTCCCTTATACCTTGAGGACGAGGCGTTAAAGCAAGGCGTCGATATGCTCTTCTTCGCGTTCAGCGACGTGTTCGCGCAGGGCGAACAGCATCTGCGCGCCGCAGGGTTGGGCCGCGCGCACCGGCGCATCCTCTATTTTGTGTCGCGCAATCCGGGGCTTTCGGTGACGGAGTTGCTCGCCATCCTCAAGATCAAGAAACAAAGTTTGAACCGCGCGCTGAACGAATTGCTCGCCGCCGGTTATGTGGAACGCAGAGCCGGTATGCAGGATCGTCGCACGCGGCAACTTAAGTTGACCGCCAGGGGCATTGCGCTGGAATCCGCGATCTGGGACGCACAGCGGCCGCGGCTGGTGCGCGCGTTCCGTGACGCGGGGCCGGATGCGGTGGAAGGATTTCGCCGTGTGCTGTCGGGCCTCGCAGGCCCGGAACGCGCGCGCAAGACACATGGAACCCCGCGATGAACTCTGCCCTCGCCAGCGCGGAACAGCCGCATCTGCTTGTGGTGGACGACGACGAGCGCATCCGCTCGCTGTTGCAGCGCTATCTGACGGGCAACCAGTTCCGCGTGAGCACCGCCGCCAATGCCGGCGAGGCACGCGCGCTGATGAAAAGCATGGCGTTCGATCTTCTGATCGTGGACGTGATGATGCCGGGCGAAACCGGGCTTGCGTTCGTGACATCGCTGCGCGAGCACGACCGGACGCCGGTGCTGATGCTGACCGCCATGGGCGAAGCGCAGGACCGCATCGCGGGGCTTGAGACCGGCGCGGACGATTATCTGCCCAAGCCGTTCGAGCCGCGCGAGCTGGTGCTGCGCTGCCAGGCGCTTCTGCGCCGTGCCGTGCCGGTGCAGCGTTCCGCGCACGAACAGGTGAAGATGGGCGAGGCGGTGTTCGATCCCGAACGCGGCGAACTGAGGCGTTCCGGCAAGCCGGTGAAGCTGACCACGGCGGAAAGCACGCTGCTGAAGCTTTTCGCGGCGAATGCGGGGCGCTCGTTCAGCCGCGCCGAGCTGTGCACGCGGCTGGGCGTGGCGCTGGAGCGCTCCATCGACGTGCAGGTGACGCGGCTGCGCCGCAAGATCGAGGACGATCCCAAGCTGCCGCTCTATATCCAGACGGTGCGCGGCGTGGGCTATGTGCTCGTGCCGGATCGCGTGCGCTGATGGCTGGCATCTGATGGATCGCCCCCGCCCCTTCCGCATCCTGAAACGCTGGCTGCCGCGCGGGCTGTTCTGGCGCTCGCTCATCATCATCGTGGCGCCGGTGGTGCTGCTGCAATGCTTCGTCTCCTACGCCTTCTTCGTGCGCCATTACGACATCATGACGGCGCGCATGGCGCGCGGCGTGGCGGGGGACGTGGCGTTCCTCGTCAATCTGGAAGAAAGCCATCCGCCGGGCACGGAGCGCACGCAGCTTCTCGACATGGCGGCGCGCAACCTTGGCTATCAGATCGCGCTGATGCCGAACGAGAGCCTCTCCAAGCCTTACCGGCGGCGCGCGCCCTATGTGAACCGGCCGCTGAACGCGACCTTCCGCCAGCAACTGGGCGAAGCGCGACCATTCTCCACCTATGTCGAAGACAGCCGCGCCGTGATCCGCGTGGAGGTGCGCGACGGAGTTCTGCAGGTGCAGGTGCCGATCAAGCGGCTGGAAGTCTCCAACGCCGACGTCTTCGTGTTGTGGATGGTGATTTCGTCGCTGGTGCTGCTGGCGGTCGCCATCATGTTCCTGCGCGGACAGGTGCGGCCCATCGAACGGCTGGCCAAGGCGGCGGAGAGCTTCGGCAAGGGCCGGCCGGTGAACGATTTCAAGCCTTACGGCGCGACGGAGGTGCGCCGCGCCGCGCAGGCCTTCGTTACCATGCGCGAGCGCATCGAGCGCTATGTGCAGCAGCGCACCGAGATGCTGGCGGGCGTGAGCCACGACATGAAGACGCCGCTGACGCGCATGAAGCTGGAACTGGCGATGATGCCGGAGGCCGACGCGAAGGCGATGAAGGCCGATATCGCCGAGATGGAGCACATGCTCGACGAATATCTGGATTTCGCGCGCGGCGAGACGGGCGAGGATGCGCAGCCGACCAATCTTGCCGACATCGTGGAGGATGCGGCGCGCGCGGCGGCGCGCGGCGCGGGCGAGGACCGGCTGCATGTGACCATCGAAGGCGGCGCGGTGCTGACGGTGCGGCGCGCGGCCCTGCGGCGCTGCGCCGCCAACCTCATCGACAACGCGCTGAAATATGGCCGCCACGTCGAGGTGACGCTGAAGCATGGCGCGCGCTTCGCCGAGATCGTGGTGGACGACGACGGCCCCGGAATCCCCGAGCACCGCCGCGAGGAAGCCTTCCGCCCATTCCACCGGCTGGACGAAGGCCGCAATCTGCAGAAGGGCGGCAGCGGGCTCGGCCTCGCCATCGCGCGCGACATCGCCCGCTCGCATGGCGGCGACCTGTTGTTGAGCGAAAGCCCCAAACGCGGCCTGCGCGCGACGATCCGGCTGCCGATTTAGACGGCGCCCGAAATGTGCTATAAAATCCTTTATGAACAGCGCCCTCGGAAACTTGCTCAAACGCGCCGAAAGCTGGCCTGAAGAGGCACGCCGGGAGTTGGAACAACTCGCCCGCGACATCGAAGCCGAAATCGGGAAAGGCGAATATCGGGCAACAGCGTCTGAATTGGCGGGCATCGATCGCGGCATGCGCGATTCCGCGAGTGGCAAATTCGCCGCCGCCGAACAAGTGGAAGAAGCGCTGGGAAAACTACGGCGCTAGATGAAGGCGGTCTTCACAGCGGCGATCTTATAATTAAAGCAAACATCGTCATCGCCGGGCTTGTCCCGGCGACCCATTTTCCAGTGGCCTTGCCATGCTCGGCACTGTCTCTGGAAAATGGATGGCCGCCACGAGGGCGGCCATGACGATTGTTGTGTGATGCCCGGAGAACCAGTTCAGGTTTTCTTCGCAAAGCTGTCGGCGCGGGAGAGATCGCGGTCGAGGCGCGCCATTGTGGCGGTGAGTTCGGCATCGTCTTGCAGCCAGACCGGAATGGCGCGCGCGACGATGGCGGCGAGCGCGAGCGCTCTTGCCTGGAGCATCGGCCCCTTGTCGGCCTCGGCCAGCGTCATCAGCCACCCGGCGGCGGAGACGAACGCGCCGCGCTGCTCAATCAGCGTAATGGGATCGTGTTTCAGCCCTTCGTAAAGCGCGCGGACCGCGGGCTTGCGCTTGGCGCTCGTCTCGAACCAGGCGAGCGCGACATCGAACAGCCGCTCGCGCGCGGTGCCAGACTCCGGCTTGTAGTGCTTTGCAGTTTCGGCGCCGATCTTGCCGAGCATCAGCCCGACGAGCGCGGATTTGCCGCCGCGCAGATCCTGCAACTGCGGCAGCGGAATCTTCGCGGCCTTCGCCACCTGCGCCAGCGTGAGATCGCGCCAGCCGGTCTTCGCCAGCAGCTTCAGCGCAGCATCGGCCAGTTTGTCGTCGCGCGTTTGGGCCATGCCGGGAGCATCGCAAGCCCGCGCGGCGCACTCAATATCCTTCCGCCGGTTGCCAGAGTGCGAATCTGGTTCCCTGATCGTCGGTGCATTGCACGCCGAGGCCGGACGGCGATTGCGTGATCTCGCCCGCCGTGCCGCCCAGCGCCTTCACGTTCGCGGCATGGGCGGCGGCATCGTCCACGCGGAAATAGAAGGTGGAGAGATCGGCGGCCTTGCCGGTGTTGAGGCCGAGCGGAAGTCTGGTGTTGTTCACATGCGCGTAAGGCCCGTTCTCGTCGAACGTCCAGCCGAACAGTGCGCCATAGAACGCCATGCCCTTCTTCACGTCGGGCAGCGGAATGGTGAAATAGCCGAGTTCGATGGGCATCGTCATTTTCCCGTTAAAGTCCAGGCGTGGCCCGCCGGATCGGCAATGCGACAGCGGCGCCCTTCATCCACCGTCATCGTTTCGATCGGGGCAACGAGTTTCGCACCGGCTTTCAATGCACGATCGAGCGCCATTTCGAGATCGTCCACGCGCAGCCACAGATTGAGCGACGTGCCGCCCAGCGCAGCAGGACTCTTCACGCCGATGGCGCGCATCGACGGATAGTCGTCCGCGAGAAACAGGGTTTGC
>JAFECN010000177.1 GCA_018242145.1 Pseudomonadota bacterium | reverse complement strand
GTGCCGTCGTCTGGCCTTGTTGCAGCAGCCACGCCACACGCGCTTCTGCAAGCGTCAGGCCGAACAGGCTGCGCAGACAATCCGTGGGGAATGACGGAAGATTCGCGGGATCGCGCAACAGCAGCAGGACGCGCGCGGGCATCGAGGGATCCGCCGACCGCAAGGGCGTCACTGCGGCATAAACGGTGCCGGTGCCGTTCGATCGTTCCAACGCCATGACGCCGCCGCTTCCGCGCGAAGCTTCGAAAATGCGTTTGCGCAGCGCCGTTGTTCCCGCCGGCGTGCCCGCGCGCAACCTGTCCCGGCATGCTGCAATGGCATCGCCATTCCGCAGCAACGTCACGCCCATGCGATTGGCATGGATCACGCGCCCATCGGGGCCGGTTACGATGGCGCCACAAGGCGCGCGATCCACAAGATCTTCGACCATCATGAGCCGGTCTTCGAGCACACCAAGGCGCCGGCTGATGGAGATCGCGCGCGAGAGATGGGGCAGCAGCGCGCGCAGAGCATCTTTCTCGCCGAAGCCAAAATCGCCGCTATGACGATTGCGGCAGATATTGAGCGCCACGCAATCGGTTTTGTCCCGCCACAACATGCCGGTCAGTATGGAGTCCGTGTCCAGATGCTTGAGCAGGAATTCATTGTAAAATTGCGACTCGCGAAATGCGGATTTGGGAAGAATGTCGCGATCGCTCTGTACCGTGCCGGCCGGGGCGCTTTTCGCATGGAGCGCGAACATATTGCTGGCTGCCATCGGGCCGTAATGGTCGCGCAGCACGTCCACGCTATAGCCATATGTGACGAACGGCATTCCCCTGTCGCCGTCCATTTGCATGAGCGTGGCGCAATGCCCGCCGACGAGATCGCTCAGGCGCTCCAGCACGATGGCCCATAGTGCGGGGTCCATGGCGGCGTCGTAGATCGCCGGCACGATCGCAAGCAGTTGCTGAGCTGTCGCCATTTCCCATCCCGTGCCAAGCCTTCCTTACAGCCTAGTTCATGTTTGCCGGACGCGGCAGGGAATCCGATAATTGTGTGTGATCAAGTGCTTATGTGCCATTTCCCGCGCTTCGGGCGCCAAGCCGCTAGTGCAAATGAGTCATGCGCGCGAAGCGGAATCAGCTTCTGCTGCCGGACGATCTGAGCCCGTGTGGGGCGCAATTCCGTTTATGCAAAATGTTTTCCGGGGGGATTAACGATGGTGCGCGGGCTTTGGCTGATTGCGGCCGTGTCTATCGGACTTTGGGGCATGCCCGCGCTCGCGGCCAGCATACAAGCTGCACCGGCCGCAGGTGGAGGCGATGCCTTCGCCGGGACCTGGCTGGCCGATATGAGCACGGTGCCGCCGCAGCAACCGCCGTTGAAGAGCCAGACCTTCGCCTTCACCAAAACGGCGGACGGTTACACCACCAAACAGACGAGCGTGAAGCAGACAAAAGGCGGCGGCACATCCAGCACATGGATCGACGGCAGGATCGTCCTCAGTGGAAAGCCCTATCCGGGAGCGATGGGGGACACCCGCACCTGCCATCGCGCCGATGCCGACACCATCGATTGCTCGGTCGCCATGGGCCCCAATAGCTTCGAGGAGACGTATGCTCTCTCGGACGGCGGCAAAACCTTCACCGACACGATGAAGGGCAAAGACGAGCAAGGCAACGAGCAGGCGATAGCGATCGTTTATCGCGGGCATTCGGGCGCTGCGCCGTCGTCCGCCGCGCTCACAGGGCCGCAGCACGTCGTGACCCGGAATGGCGAATGCGACGTGACGGTTCCGGCCGGGTGGACGGTCGATCCGGCCATGCGCGAAGCGTGGTCGGCGGGCAGCGCGGTCGATGTGCATGTCTTCACCACCGATTACGCGGCCAATATGAAATCGCTGGCGGATCTGAAGCCGCTGGTCTCCGGCGCCTACAAGCCGGTCAAGGTCTTCGAGGATACGCCCAAGCGGCTCTGGTATCAGTACGCGCCCCATCCAACCGGCAATGGCTGGTATGTCGCGACATTGGCAAAAACCGGAACCTGCAATCTGGAAATCGCCTTCCGCAATTCGGTGATTCCTGACAAGAACGCGGCCAAGCAGATCGCACTGTCGCTCAAGGCGGTGCCGTGATGCCATTCTTCGCAATAAGATCGTTGCGCGCGATTTCCGTCCTACCGATTGTTCTTGTTGCGCTGTCGATGGCGGCACCCGCTTTCGCCGGCGGGGCACAGAATTGCAAAAGCCCCGCATGGGCCACGCCCATGCCCGGCTTCGTCATTGATTCCTGCGAGACCAAAGCCTGGGCGGCGGACGATTACGATCTGGTCGCCGGCAAAAAGACGCTCGCGGGCGAACGCAGCGAGGTCGATTACACGCTCAAGGATCAGAGCAAGAATCCCACATCCGATGCGGCGCGCGACTATCACATCGCTGCCGGCAAGAAGGCGGGCGCCACACTGATGTCCGATCCCACCGGCTGGGGCTCGGTGATGGTGAAGAAGACGCCGCAGGGGGAATACTGGTTCATCTACACGCACGGCAGTGGCAATGGCCAATCGACCGAATCCTACACGCTGACCACCTATCACATCGTCCCGCTGCCGCAGGATGTCGTTGCGCAGGCGATGAAAGGCCCGCTCGATGTCCCGGGAGCGACATGCACCGATCCGCCATGGCTGGTGAAGCAGTTCGCCTATTTCAAGGTCGATAGCTGCGAAGCGAAAATCTGGGACCGGGTGAAGATCGATCTTCCGGCGGGCGCGAAAACGCTGGAAGGCGCGCGCGCGACCGTGGAGTATTCGCTGACCGATGAGAAGAAAGATCCGGCCGCATTGCTCGTCGCGCGCAATTACACGGCGGCGCTTCAAAAAATCGGCGCAAAATTGATGTCCGCGCCGGACGACAGCGACACATCCGTGTCGATGCAGCGGACGCAGGCAGGCGAATTCTGGTATATCTACCGCCACGGCACGGGCAACAGCGACTCCACGAAATCCTATTCGCTGACGACGATTCAGGTCACGCCGTTCCCGCAAGTGGTGTTGGCGCAACTTCCGCAAGGCTCGCTGGTGGACATGCAGGGCAAGGGTTGCAAGAACCCGCCGTGGCTGGTCAAGCAATTCGATTACTTCACGCTGCATGATTGCACCAAGCGCGATTTCGATTCGATCGTGCTGGATTTGCCGGGCGGCCGGAAAACGCTGGCGGGGCATTTTCTGGATGTGAACTACCATTTGACGGACGACAGGAAGGACCCGACGGCCCTGTACGTTCAGAAGAATTACGTCAACGCACTTGAGAAAATCGGCGCCAAACTGGTTTCCGATCCGACCGACGACGGGCAGGCGGTGCTGACGCAAACGACGCCGGCAGGCGAGCTTTGGTACATCTACAAACACGGCAACGGCAACGACGAGTCGACAACCACCTATTCGCTGACGGCGCTTCAGATCGGCGGGCCGCCGCCCAAAGTTTGCAAGATCGAGGTTTACGGAATCAATTTCGATTTCAACAAATCGGTCATCAAGCCGGATTCGGCACCTGTCCTGGATCAGGTGCTCGCGCTGTTCACCGGAGATCCATCCTACAAGGCCGAAGTCGGCGGTCACACCGACAATATCGGCACGCGGGCCTACAACATGAAACTATCCGGTGCGCGCGCCGAGGCGGTGAAGGCGTGGCTGGTGGCGCACGGCATCGCCGCGGATCGCATGACCACGCATGGTTATGCGGACACGGTGCCGCTGGTCCCGAACACGAGCGATGAAAATCGCGCGAAGAACCGCCGGGTGGAGCTGAAAAAGCAGAATTGCAAACCATAGCTTGTGCGATTGCGGCACCGGCGCAGAAAAGGTCGGTCGCCAATAGGGAGAGGAATAAGTGAGCGCCTTGAGACGTACGACACTGGCCGCAGTTTTTGTGCTTGGCGGGGGTGCAAGCGCGGCGATGGCCGGCGACATGTCGGCGGCTGATGTGAAGAAGATCCACGATTACACACTCTCGATGGATAAGATCCACGCCATGCAGGCGGCGTTGGCGGACTTCAAAGCTCTTGAGAAGAAAGATCCGGCGTTCAAGGCGGAAGCCGAAGCCGACGATGGTGACGACAACGACCATGACAGTATCGCGCAGCTTGAAGCGAAGATGGACAAGCATCCTCGTCTTATCGCCATTTACAGGAAACACGGCCTTAGCGATGCTGACATCATATTGATGCCGCTGGCGCTGATGGGGGCGGGCGTGGCCGTGCAATATCCCAAGGCCGCGGCAAGCCTTGCCGATCAGACGTCGCCGCAGCAGATCGCGTTCTTCAAGGCGCATCAGGCAGAGTTGAAATCCATGTCGTGGGGCGCAGGCAAGGGGCAATGACGATGCAACATTTGCATTTTGCGGAGATGGATATGCGGCGGTTGGCGCTCGCTATGGCGATAGCGTTTTGCGTGATAGGGCCTGTCGGCGCGCGGGCATCCGCGCCCGATTACGATACCACGCCATTGACGGCCGCCGATATCGATCTGTGCATGTCGATCATGCGTGAAGCGGTGGATCACGCCAATCATATCACGGGCGCGGACAAGGACGCGGTCGCCTTCATGCGCAAATATCACGGCAACCCGCCCATGCCGGCGATGCCGGATATGACGAAGGGGATGCCGACGCAGGCGCAGATATCCGCCTATGGCGCGAAGGCGGACAAGATACGGGACATATCGGCGCGCGCGGAAGCGGTAGCCGAATATGACGAGACGATTGCCCGGAAACGCGGCGTCAAAGACCGCTATGACGGCATCAAGGAAAAGTTCGACGACGTGATCATGTCCGGCGGCACCGGCGTTGTCGGCGATGGCGGCGGTCCGGTCGGAAATGTATCGGCGGCCGTCATGGCCGCGGATCGTAAACGCATCGCGATCGACAAAGCCGACTGGATACTGATCAAGCCCCACAGCGCGGAATATCAGGCGCTTCGCAAAACACTGCGCTCTGCCGAGGGTGACGGCTTCTAGGATCAAGACTCGATCAGCCGGACCGCCGGTTATGGCGAAGAGCGGCTAAGGTCTTCCACCAGCGAATTTAAGCCGGAGCTGCGCCAGAACTTCCTGCGCCTTGCTACGCTGCAACGTGCTCTAAGTTCGAGCCTTTGACCGGAGCGAAGTTCCCTTAGAGTGCTTTATCATTCCAGCCTTTGCGCGCAGCCTCTAAGCGCGTAGCTTTGACCTCCACATGCTCCGTCATGTGTGGACGATTGGCTTATGCTGTGGCGGTTCGGGCGCTCGAACTTTTGCTCTCTACCTTTCAACAACAGCGAAAATACAGGGAAGCTCGACCACAATGCTAAGCGACCACACATGAGGAGCAGGTTGGTTCAATCCCTCCCGCTCGGCCGCAGGGTGGGCCTATAAAATATAAGGACGCTCAGGCACCTGAAACCCTCCATGTGAACTTTGCCAAAAAACGTTGGTCCCCGGTCGCATCGATCGCATAAACTGGCGCCCATGAGCAGGGGGATAGAGCAGGACCAGCGAACGATACAGCAGTCCGCTCTCATGCTCGAGCTCGATGAGCGATATCGCACCCCGCTGATGGCCTATTTCCTTCGCAAACTTGGCAATTCCGCCGATGCGGAGGACATGACCCAGGAAACGTTCCTGCGGCTGGTAACTTCCGATACTTTCCGGTCCGCGGAGCAAGCCGACGCGTTTGTCTTTCGCGTCGCCAACAATCTGCTTCGTGATCGCGTGCGGCGCGAAATTCGTCAGCGGCGGGCTGGAAAGACGGAATACGACGAGGAGCGCATCGTCCAGGTAGTGGAGGATCGTGATCCGGAGCGCGTCATATTCAGTAGAGAAACGTTGACGCGCGTGCTCACCAGTCTGGACGAACTCGAGGACCGGACGCGCAATATCTTTATCCTGTTTCGCCTGGAAGGCATGAAGCAAAAGGAGATTGCGGAGCTGTATGGAATAGGCCTGTCGACGGTTGAGAAGCATGTCATGAAGGCGGTACTTCACCTCGCCAAGAATTTTAAGGAACCGACGTGATGGCATCGGTTGTGGAACCTGTCGAAATGGACGACGACGCACTCGCGGCTGCCGCCGCATGGCGCGTTCACCTCCATGAGATCGCAGCGGTCACCACCGAGGAATTCGAAGCATGGCTGCTTGATCCTGAACACCGTGACGCTTGGAATCTGGTCTCGCAATCCTGGGATGAGATCGGAGCCGTTGCGGCGACACCGGCTTTGATCCGTGCCCGTCAAATGGCGCTTGAGGATGCCCGGCGCGCCAAGGCCCGTGGTGCCAGAGATGGCAGAGCGTGGTGGGCGGTCGCCAGCGCCGCTGCGGTTATTTTCGTTGCTCTTTCCACCTGGGGTGTCGTCCATTGGATGGATCGGCCCATCGACTACCAAACGGCCATGGGCGAGCGGCGCGTGATCACGCTCAGCGACGGTTCGAGAGTCTCGCTGGATTCAAACAGCGAGGTCACCGTGCACTACAGCAAGCTTGCGCGCGAACTGCATCTCATTTCCGGCCAGGCGAGGTTCGACGTGACACATGATGTCGAGAGGCCGTTTTCGGTCGTCGCAGGCGCGCAAAAGGTTGTTGCGACCGGGACCGCCTTCAATATCAATCTCGACGGACCGAAAGTCCTGGTCACGCTGATTGAAGGCCATGTTGTGGTGTTCAATGAGAAGCGTGCCGCAAAAACCCTGACCGGACGCAAGGGCGATCGCCCCCATGCCATCGAGCTTGCTGCCGGAGAACAACTCGTCGCTGTTCCCAATGCGCCGTTGCAGGTTCATCCGGCCCAGATCGATCAGGCGGTTGCATGGATGAGTGGTAAGATCGTGGTCGACAACGAGCGGCTCTCATCTGTCGTTGAACGGGTGAATCGCTACACGCAGACGCCGATTCAGATCGGCGACCAAAGCGTGGGAAATTTGAGAATCAGCGGTGTCTTCAACACCGGCGATGTCGACGGGTTCGTTGATACAGTCTCCCATTACCTGCCTATTGAGGCGGTGACCCGGGACGATGGGTCGATCCTGCTCCGCAAGAAAGATTGAGAAACCCGCGACAGCCTGGAGGGTTCTTGCATCCCCAGCGTCTACTCTGAGTGGGCGCGGTTGAACGCACTCGGGAAGTTCGCAGGGGGAAGCATGTTGCGCTGCACTACGACGAAGTTGCTTTGTCCAACTGCTTTCATAGTGGCCCTGTTCCTCAGTATGCCCATGACCGGTGCATGGGCCCAGGCGCAGACTTTTGCCTTCGATATGCCGCGGCAGCCCCTAGGCCAAGCATTGCGGGAGTACGCCCGAATTTCGGGCGAGCAGATCATCTTCACAAACGATCTCGTGCAGGGCCGTTTCGCCCCGGCCTTGCACGGGACTTTCGATGCCCACGATGCGCTCACGCAACTACTTTCCGGCAGCGGCCTGGTTGCGGATCATGCGCCTTCCGGCGGCGAAATGATCCGCCAGAAGGCGCAGCCGCGCGCGGAGAATTCCGCTCCGGATGCAACGGTCGAGACCGTGCTTGTGACGGCGGAGAAGAGGGCGGAGCCGCTGAAAGACGT
>JAFECN010000176.1 GCA_018242145.1 Pseudomonadota bacterium | reverse complement strand
TCTTCCGAAGATGAGGCTGCCAGATGCGCCGCCCGCATCGGTTACCCGGTGGCGATGAAGTTGAACTCGCAGACCATCACGCACAAGACCGACGTCGGCGGCGTGCGCCTCAATATCCGCAACGAACAGGAGTTCCGCGCGGCCTATCGCGACCTTGCCGCGATACCTGGTTTTGAAGGCGTCACCGTGCAGACGATGGTGGACAAGTCCAGCGGTTACGAAGCAATCCTGGGCTGTTCGACGGACCCGCAGTTCGGCCCCGTGATCCTGTTCGGCACCGGCGGTGAATTCGTCGAGGTCTATCAGGACACATCGCTCGCCCTGCCGCCGCTGAACACGACGCTCGCACGCCGCCTGATCGAGCGCACCAAGATTCGCAAGGCACTGGCCGGTGTGCGAGGCCGTCCGCCCGCCGACATGGAAGCGCTGGAAGAAACGTTGGTGCACTTCAGCACGCTCGTGATGGACATTCCGGAGATCAAGGAAATCGACGTCAATCCGCTGCACGTGTCGGCCACCGGCGTGGTCGCGCTCGACGCGCGCATCCTGCTGCACGAGCCCGGCGCCATGCTTCCCAAGCCCGCCATACGGCCGTATCCGGAACAATACACCTGGCACATTCAGTTGAAAAACGGCGCCCCGTGCACGATCCGCCCGATTCGCCCGGAAGACGAACCGTCCATCGCCAGGTTCCACACCACGCTGTCGGACCGCACCGTGTACTCGCGTTATTTCGGCTTCCTGAAGTTGAGCGAACGCATCGCGCACGAACGCCTGACGCGCGTCTGCTTCGTCGATTACGACCGCGAAATCGCGTTGGTGGCCGAAAGCGAAGGACAGATCCTGGGCGTGGTGCGCATCGTCCGCGAACGCGACACCACACGCGCGGAATACGCCATCGTCATCAGCGACGCCTGCCAGCGTGCGGGCCTTGGCACCGCGCTGATGGAACACATTCTGCTGGTGGCCAAAGCGGAAGGCATCGCCACCGTCGAAGGCATCGTGTTGCCGGAAAACAGCGGTATGCTTCGCGTCGTCGAAAAGCTGGGCGCGGCCACGGAGTTCGATGAGGATGAAGACGCGATGCAGGTGGTCTTCAAAATCTAAAGCAGCGTTCCGCGAAGCACCACGCTTGCCACGCTGAAGTAAATCACAAGCCCGGTGACGTCCACCATCGTCGCGACAAAGGGCGCCGAGGCGCTGGCCGGATCGAGTCCCGCACGGCGCAGTACAAATGGCAGCATCGAACCCGCCATCGTTCCGAACAGCACCACGCCGAGCAGACTGATCGCCACCGTCAACGCCACGACGCCCGCATGTTCGCCGTACGGCTTCCAGATGCTTTGCCAGATCAGGATACGGCTGCTGCCGATCAACGCCAGCACGGTGCCCAGTACAAGTCCGGCCCAGAACTCGCGACGCACCACCGTCCACCAGTCGCGCAGGCGAACCTCGCCAATGGCCATCGCGCGAATCACAAGCGTGGTGGCCTGCGAACCGGAGTTGCCGCCGCTGCTGATGATCAACGGCACGAACAGCGCCAGCACGACGGCCCGCGCGATCTCTTCTTCGTAATGCCCCATCGCGGTGGCCGTCAGCATCTCGCCGACAAACAGGATCGCCAGCCAGCCCGCGCGCTTCTGCACCATGCGCCAAAAGCCGATTTCGAGGTACGGCGCATCCAGCGCCTCCATGCCGCCCAGCTTTTGGATGTCCTCGCTCGCCTCTTCCTGCACGACGTCGACGATGTCGTCCACCGTCACGATGCCCTTCATGTGATTGCCCGCGTCGACCACCGGGACCGCCAGCAGATGGTGTTGCGAAAACAGCTTGGCCACCGCCTCCTGATCCATGTCTTCCGTTGCGACCACCGGGTTGGTACGCATCACATCGCGAACGGTTCTGTGACGATCGGCGGCAAACAGGCTGCGAAAGCTGACGACGCCGGCCAGACGCTGCGAATCGTCGAGCGCGTACGCGTAGTAAATGGTTTCGAGTTGCGGCGCCTGCCGCCGAAGGTACGCAATCGCTTCGTCCACCGTCATATCAGGCCGCAGACGCGCGAACCGTGGACTCATCAGGCCGCCCGCCTCGTCTTCCTGGTACGCCATCAGCGCCCCGACCTCGCGCTGCGCCACCGTGTCGAGTTCCGCTAGCAACCGCGCACGTTCGTCCGCCGGAGCCATCTGAATCAAGTCGGCCGCGTCGTCGGGAGCAAGCAGGCGAAGCCAGATGCGGCGTTCGTCTTCGGGCAGCGCCAGCACGATTTCCAGTTGATCGCGGCTCGGCAGGTCCAGAAAAAAGTTGTCCACCTGCCCCCGTGGAAGCGCGGCGAACATCGCCATGCGTTCCGTCGAAGACAGGTGGGACCAGGTTTCGAGAATTTCGTCCATCGGATGCTACTTCGGTGTAGCACGCGCGATGCCAGTTGCCGCCCGCTTAACTCATCAGTGTCGAACCCACGACGCGACCCGCCACAATCGCCGTCGCCTGGCCGCCCACGTACTCATGCCCGTGGAACGGCGAGTTGCGGCTCTTGGACTTCGACTTGTTCACGTCGTAGATAAACTTCTGCGTCGCCGAGAAGATCGTCACGTCGGCCTGCGCGCCCACACGCAAGCTGCCGCGGTCGAGGCGCAGCACGCCCGCCGGACCCGTCGTGTACAGCGCAATCATCTTCATCAGCGAGATGCGCCCCGGATGGACCAGGTGATGCAAGCTGAGCGGGATCGCCGTCTCAAGACCTAGAATTCCGAACGGGCAACGCTCGAACTCCTGCATCTTGTCGGCGCCCGAATGCGGCGCATGATCCGTTGCCAGCGCATCCACAGTACCCGCCACGATGCCGTCAATACAGCCCTGCACGTGGGGTCCGCTACGCAGCGGCGGTTTCATTTTGTAATTCGAATCGTAAGGCAGTACGTCGGAATCGGCCAGCGCGAAATGATGCGGCGTTACTTCGCATGTCACCGGAAGTCCCTTCGCTTTGGCGAACGCAACCATCGCGACCGAGTTCTTGGTCGACAGATGCGCCACGTGATAGCGCGCGCCGGTGACTTCGGTGAGCAGGATGTCGCGCGCCACCATCACGTCTTCGGAACACGCGGGAATGCCGCGCAACCCAAGGCGAACGCTTTCCATGCCTTCATGCATGTCGCCGCCGTGGCTCAAATGCAGATCCTCGCAATGCTGGATCACGGGGATGTGAAAGGCCTTGGCGTATTCCATCGCGCGGCGCATCACGCGAGCATTCATCACCGGCTTGCCGTCGTCCGAAATCGCCACGATGCCCGCCTGCTTCATCGAACCGATGCTCGCCAACTCCTCGCCCAGGCTGCCTTTGGTGATGGCGCCAATCGGATACACGGTGACG
>JAFECN010000175.1 GCA_018242145.1 Pseudomonadota bacterium | reverse complement strand
GGTCAAGATGATGTTCTTCGTCCAGCACCAATCCGTCGAGCACGCCCACGACTTCATAGATGCCATCGGCGAATTGCAGCGCACGATCCTCGATATGAACGCCGGCACGCGCCAGCGGCAGATAACGGCCGTTCACATAGGCGATGTGACCCACCGGCATTTTCGTGGGCCAGCCGTGGAAAGATTGGATGCTCATGCGTTGAAGGTCGGCGTTTCACGGCCGCCATTGGGACCCACGCCGAGAGACTTCAGCTTGCGATGCAGCGCCGAACGCTCCATGCCGATAAAGGACGCCGTGCGCGAGATGTTGCCGCCGAAGCGGTTGATCTGCGCCAGAAGATAGTCGCGCTCGAAAATCTCGCGCGCTTCGCGCAATGGCAGCGAGATCACCAAGTCGGTGCGGCCGCCACTGTTCAGCCCGCCGTTGCCACTCAGATCAGAAGGCAAGAGATCGGCGGAGATTGCCTGCGCGGCATCCGTCGCCAGGATCAGCAGCCGCTCCACGATATTGCGCAACTGGCGGACATTGCCGGGCCAGTTGTGTGCCTGGAGCACCGCCATCGCGTCCTCGCCGATCTCGCGCATCGGCAATCCCGATGTCGCGGACAGACGTTTCATGAAATGCGTGACCAATAGCGGAATGTCGTCACGCCGCTCCGATAACGACGGCGAGCGGATCGGCACCACGTTCAGGCGATGATAGAGGTCTTCGCGGAAACGGCCTTCCTGGATTTCGATGCGAAGATCCGCCGTGGTGGAAGAGACAACGCGCGCATCCACCTGCACGCGCGAGGTTCCGCCGACACGCTGAAAGGTCTGCTCGACCAGCACGCGCAGGATCTTGCCTTGCGTCTCCATCGGCATATCCGCCACTTCGTCCAGGAAAAGCGTGCCGTTGTGTGCAAGTTCGAACAGGCCGATCTTCTTCGGCCCGTCCGCGTTTTCTTCGCCGAACAGTTCTGTTTCGATCCGCTCCGGGGCCATCGTCGCGCAGTTGATGGCGACGAAGGCATTGCCGGCACGGCGCGAGTTGGCGTGGATAAGACGCGCTATGACCTCCTTGCCCGACCCAGCGGCGCCGGTGATGAGAACACGGCTGCCGGTCGGCGCGATCTTGTCGATCTGCTGGCGAATCTGGGAGATCGCGGAGGACTGGCCGACAAGTTCGGAGTCGTCCCCCGCCTTCAGCTTCAATTCCTGCACCTCGCGGCGCAGGCGCGCTGCCTCCAGCGCGCGCTCCGCGACATGCACCAGCCTGTCCGCCTTGAACGGCTTCTCGATGAAGTCGTAAGCGCCTTTCTTGATGGAGGACACGGCAGTTTCGATGGTGCCGTGACCGCTGATCATCACCACGGGCAGATCGGGATATTCGCGCTTCACTTGCTCCAGTATCTGGATGCCGTCGAGCTTGGAACCCTGCAGCCAGATATCCAGGATCAGCAGTTGCGGCCGCCGCAAGCGCAACGCCGTCAACGCGCCGTCGCTGTCGGCGGCCACGCGGGTCCCATAGCCCTCATCGCCGAGAATGCCGGCAATCAGGTCGCGGATATCCTCCTCGTCGTCCACGACGAGGACTTCAGACGCGATTAAAGATCCGTTCTTGCTCATTCCCAACTTCCGTTTTCTCGATGCCGGTTTCACGCGGCTTTTTCTGCCGGAGCGGCAGCACCATGAAGACTTCCGCGCCGGTGCGATCATCCGTGCGGTCGGCGATGGTGAGTTCGCCGCCGTGGTCCTCAAAAATCTTGCGCACGATGGCGAGGCCGAGGCCGGTGCCTTTCGCGCGCGTGGTCACATAGGGTTCGGTGAGCCGGTGCTTTTGCTCCGGCGGCAGGCCGATGCCATTGTCGATGACCCGCAGCGATACGCGATCGTCGGACGGCTCGACCTGGATCTCGATCCTGCCCGGCGTGTCGTCGCCCTTCTCGATCCGGGCGGCGATGGATTCGCCCGCGTTCTTCAGCACATTCGTCAATGCCTGCGAGATCAGGCGGCCATCGCATTCCATGCGCAGCATCTCCGGCGGCATTTTCGTCACATAGGCGATGTGCGGATTGCCTTCGCGCTGCAGGAACACCGCCTGTTGCACCAGTTCCTGCAACACCTCCTGCCGCATCACGGGCTGCGGCATGCGCGCGAAAGACGAGAACTCGTCCACCATGCGGCCGATGTCTCCCACCTGCCGAACGATGGTGTCGATGCACTGGTTGAAGATCTCCGGGTCGGTGGTGACTTCGCGGCTATATTTGCGCTTCAGACGCTCAGCGGAAAGCTGGATCGGCGTCAGCGGATTCTTGATCTCGTGCGCGATGCGACGCGCGACATCGGCCCACGCCGCGGTGCGCTGCGCCGACACCAGATCGGTGATGTCGTCGAATGTCACGACGAACCCGGCATCGCCGCGCTCGCTGTCCACCTGAACGCTCAGATTGCGCACCTTGCCAGCGCGCTTGACGCTCACCTCGCCGCTGGCGCGGCCCACCGGCTCATGCACTGCCTTGCGGATCAAGGCGGAAAGCTCCGGCATCACTTCGGAATAATGGCGGCCTTCGATTTCCGGCGCGGCGACATCGAGCAACCGCTCCGCCGCGCGGTTGAGCAGCGTGACATTGCCTTCGTTGTCGAGGCCCACCACGCCGGCGCTGACACCCGCGAGCACAGCTTCGGTGAAGCGGCGTCGCATGTCGATCTGATGGCTGGCCTCGACCAGTTCCGAGCGCTGCGCCCGCAATTGCGACGTCATGCGGTTGAAGGCATGGCCGAGAACGCCGACTTCGTCGTCGTCGCGCTCCACCGTCACCTGTGCGCGCAGATCGCCGGCGGAGACGCGCTCCGCTGCGCCGATAAGCTGCGAGATAGGGCGCACGAGACGGTTCGCCGCCCACAGGCCCATCCAGATCGCGGCCAGCAGCATGAGCACCGACACCATGCCGTAAAGCTCTGCGAAGATGATCTGCATGCCGGCGCGGTTCTTCTCCATCAGCTTGTACTGCGCCGACGCCTCCGTGGTGCGTTGGTAATAGGCGAACACGGTGGGGTCCACCTTGCGCAGCACCAGCAGGTAGGCGTCGTTCAGCGCCTGCATGCGGATCAGCGCGCGCACGACACCGATATTGGAGTTGGCATCGATCACGATGTTGCCGCCGGCGGCTTGCGCGAAATCGGCGGAGGTGGGTGGCTTGGTGTCCGGGGCGCCCTGCTCTTTCGTGCTGCCGAGCATGGTGCCGTGGGAATCGTAGATGTAGGCGGCCTGCAAGCCGCGGTCGCGCGCCATGTCCTGAAGCTGGGCGAACAGGAAGTCCGCTTTCACATGCCGGTTCGCGTCGAACAGGCGCGGGTCCTGCTCGATTCCGTTGGCGATGGCGAGAGCATCGGTGGTGATGGAGTTCTCATGCTCCTTCACATAGCGCTCGGCGACGGCGATGGAATTCTCGATGGCGCCTTTCACGCGCGGC
>JAFECN010000174.1 GCA_018242145.1 Pseudomonadota bacterium | reverse complement strand
GCCAACACTCGCCGTCTCGCCGTGCGGAAAAATCCACGCATAGAAATCGGGCGACAACGTGCCTTGATAGTAGATATCGCAACGCGCGCCGTCGAAGCCGTTCGCCGGCGAGCGAACGATCTCATGATAGGCAAATACGTTCTTCGGCTTACCGCCCTTCTTGATCGCGACGCGCGCGACCGCGGAATTGGCGCCGTCCGCCCCGATCACCGCGCGTGCACGCAGGCGGATCAGCCGTTCATGCGCCGCCGCGCCTTGCGGACGATAGAGAACGACAGCTGTGCCGTCCGAATCGCGCTCGATGGTCTCGAATGTGCCTGTGAGGCGGTCGGCGCCCGAGTCTGCGGCGCGGGCGCGCAGCCATTCGTCGAACACATCGCGGTCCACCATGCCGACAAATCCGCCGTCGATGGGCATATCCACTTCGCGCTGCGACGGCGCGACAATGCGCGCCGATCTCGCCCGCGCGACAACGAGGTGTTCGGGAATATCGAAGTCGCGCATCAGGCACGGCGGGATCGCCCCGCCGCAAGGCTTGATGCGCCCCGCGCGGTCCAGCAACGCGACCTCGCGGCCCCGGCGCGCCAGATCGTCGGCAGCCGTTGCGCCGGCAGGCCCGCCGCCGACAACGAGGACATCGTAGATCTCGTTCATTGCAGGCTTCCCGCCACGCCGGGCGGCAACATTGCCGTTCGGGCTTGCGCGCGGCCCAGGCGCGTTGCGAACAACGCCGCGCCGACAAAGACAACGCCCTCCGTCGCGAAGACAATCGCGAACGCCGTCGGCGTTGACGCAATCATATGGCGCATCACGTCCAGGCCAGCCGCGCCCGCAAATCCGCCGATGGCGAACGCTATTGCTTGCGCCGCGCCCCAGACTCCCATGCGGACCCCCTCGCGCGATTGGCGACCGGCCCCAGCGAACGACATCATCAGGCCGATTGCCGACACCGCGAAGATTCCGTTGGAAAATCCAAGCGCAAAGACAACCGGCTGCAGCGGAAGCATCGGCCGCACAAATCCGGCGACAGCGAGCGCCGCCAGCGCCAGCGCCGAGGCCACGCAACCGAAAACAATGCTGCCTTTCATCCACTGCGTTTTGTCGCCGCGCAACAGCGTGCCCAGCAACCCCACCAGCACCATGCCGATGAGCACGCCGCCGTGCTGGAAGCCCGCAAGCTGCGTGGACTTGCCGAGCGAGTAACCAAACACCAGGCCGGAGAACGGTTCTAGGATCAGCTCCTGCGCGCTATAGGCCAGCATCGAAACGAAAACGAATAGCGTGAAATCGCGCGCCAGTTTTTCTTTCCAGATTTCCCGCAAGGTTTCGCGGAACGACGAAGCCGGTTCGGTCGCTTCGATTTGCTGCGCTGCCAATCGGGATTCAACGCCCCAAACCGCCAGCAAGGTCACCACGAAGGCCACACCGGCGACGGCGGACGCCACCAGCACGAGCCGTTGCGGCGAATATGGATCCAGCATCGCGCCGCCCACGCCCGCCGTGAACACAATGCCGAAAATCATCATGATCCAGGTGATGGAGGCCGCCGCCGGTCTGCGGTCCGGCGTGACGCGCGATGCCATCAGCGCCAAAAGCGATGTCCCGCTTGCCGAAACGCCCGCGCCGATCATGGCAAACGCCACGATGCCCAGAAGGATTCCGAAGGTCGGCGAGTTCTGCATCGCGACCGTCGCGTTCGCGGCGATGATCGCCCCAAGCGCGAGGATGCCCATGCCGTAAACGATCAGCGGCGTGCGGCTCTGCCCGGCGTCCGACCCGTGTCCCCAGCGCGGGCGCGACAACTGCACCGCATAGTGCCATGCGACCAGGGCGGCCGGCAGACTGGCGGGCAAGGCCATCTCCACGACCATCACGCGGTTGAAGGTGGAGGTTGTCAGCACCACGATCGAGCCAATGGCGCTCTGCACCAGACCGAGGCGCACAATGCCAAGCCATCCCAGCGATGCGCGATTCATCTCATCCTCCAACCAGCGGCCGCACGGCAAACGCCGACACCAGCATTCCGAACACGAACAGCGAGGTGCCCGTGGCGTTGTACCAGGGCGCATATTTCTTCGGATCGCGCAGCAGCCGCGCCATCAGAATGAACTGCGCGAGCACGAACAGGCCCACGATCGCGGCATGGATCGGACGGCTCCACGCCAGCAGGCGCACCACGACGACGATTTGCGGCACCGCCATCATCGCGCATGCGACGAGGGCTGCGTTTTCCACGCCGAGTTCGACCGGCAGCGAGCGGATGCCTGTCCGCGTGTCGCCTTCCACTGCCTTGAAATCGTTGAGCGTCATGATGCCGTGCGCGCCGATGCTGTAGCAGACGGCAAGAAAAATGATCCGCCAGTCGGGCAATGCGCGCGTCATCACCGCCGCGCCCGTGAACCAGGTGATGCCTTCGTAGGAAACCGCGACCGCGGCGGGGCCGAGCCATCCGCTCTGTTTCAACCGCAAAGGCGGCGCGCTGTAGGCCCACGCCAGAAAAATCCCGAGCATCGCGGCCCAGAGCACCCACACGCCGAACAGCGTAGAGAACGCGAGCGAGAGCGCCGTCCATACGATCGCAATCCACAATCCCCAGCGTCCGGGAATACGGCCGGAGGGAATGGGACGGTTCGGTTCGTTGATCGCATCGACGTGACGATCGAACCAGTCATTGACCGCCTGGCTCGTCGCGCAAATGAGTGGCCCGGCGAGCACCATGCCGCCGAACAGCAGATGCCAGTGCGCGGCGAACGGAACGCCAGACGAAACCACGCCGCACATGAACGCCCACATGGGGGGAAACCATGTGACCGGCTTGAACAGTTCCAGCACCGCGGACGGGGCGGGAAGCACGGGCTGTGGCAGCGTGGCGTCGGCTTGAGCCATGGGTGTAAGTTTGAATTGACAGTCTCAAACTGTCAACGCATCGGTACAAAAATGGCGGTTACGCGGGCGCTATTCCGAACTGTTGTCCTGTTCGGTGCTGCCGAGCCCATAGCGATTGAGCTTGGAATAAAGGCTCTGGCGGCTGAGGCCAAGGATCTCGGCGGCGGAGGCGCGATTGTTGCTGGTCAGATTCAACGCCGCTTCGATGCACATGCGCTCGATGACATCGGTCGTTTCGCCGACAATTTCGCGCAACGACACGCGGCCAACCAGTTGCGTGAGCTGTTCGGCGGTGCGCGGCAATTCGCGGCGCTGTTCGGCCGGTATCGCTTGTTCGCGCTTCATCGGGCGAATGACAAATCCGAAATAGGACTCCAGACCCTCGCGCACCGAAACAGCGGAGAGTTCGACATCTTCCTGCGCGCCATAGATCGTGCGGATCACGGTTCCGAAACTGCGCGCCCAGCCATGCTCGCGCAGATTTGCCATGAGCACGGTGAGATCGACGCCGGGCCGCCCGATGAATCGGCTGAGCGACTGGGTCTTCGCCGCTTCCGCGCTCGCCAGTTGCGTCAGCTCCAGGAACGACAGATTGGAATCGATGATGTTCAACGCTTCGTCGGTGACGACGAACGCATCGGGAATGCGGTTGAGCACCCGCAACAGCTTGAGCTTGGAATCGTCTTCCGCGAGCGGCGCGGCGTTGCGCAGCGAAGCCAGACGGATCAGGACATGCGTGGCGCCGTCCTGGCGGAACAGCGAGGCGGACGCCGTGAAGTCGTTGCGCCCATCGGCGATGCGCACACGCACCGGCTCCGATTGCGCCGCCGCCGTGGAATCGGTGAGCAGGGTGAGCGCCGTGTCGCGCGCTTCCGGATGAAAGAGCTTGGTGAAGGCCTGGCCCGCGAGCGATTCATATGGCACCGCGAGCAGATTTCCCGCGGCGGGATTCGCTTCCACGATTTTCTTCGTTGCCTGATCGACGATCAGCACCGCTTCGGATGCGATCTGGAACAGCACACGATAGCGCGACTCGGCCTGGCGCAGGCGGATATAATCCCGCTCCATGGACTGTTGCGCCTGAAGCAATCGCTGCTGCAGCACCGCGACGCCGCGCAGGTCGCGCCCGAGTGCGATGACGCGACCATCGCGGCCGGCATCGACCGCCATATAACGGAACGGAATGGATCCTTTGGGCGATTGCTGATTGATCTCGCGCCAGCGCCCATCGCGGTTTGCCGCGGCATCGCGCAGCAATTCCTCGACTTTTCGCCGGCTCTCAACGGTAACGGTATCGACCCATCGCCGCTCGATCACGTCGGCGAAACCTTCCATCGGCAGGTCTGAGTTCGAGATGGCGAGATCGCGAATAATACCCTCGCGATCGATCACCATCGCGACATCACCGGCGGCAGCCATCATCCTTGCCGCGGTCTCGGCATCGAGGTTGCCGATGGTGTCCCGTGGCCATTTGAAGTGCGAAACGCCTTGGATCGCCTGCATCTCGGTCAATGCCACGCTGGTCCTTACATAAGTTTCCCGACTCCGCTGGGGCGAACGCGAGATATCAAGGTCTCCGCGGTCTGCACAGCGTGAACGCCATCGGTTACGACGGCGGCGTTGCTGATCCTGGCCG
>JAFECN010000173.1 GCA_018242145.1 Pseudomonadota bacterium | reverse complement strand
GTTCTCGCTGTCCGTGCAGATTGCACCTGGGTGGCCCGCACTCCGGCGGGCCATGACAGCGATGGGGTGGTTAGATATCGATCATCCTGATATTCGGCTCCGCTTCTCGCTCCAGCGGGAACAGTTCGGTGAGCGCCCAGACCAGCGCATCCATGCGGTCCGGGCTTTTGCCCGTCCCGTCGAATTGGCACATCTGGTCTTCCAGTTCGGGCATCGCGCCGTGGTGATGCACCAACCCGCGTTCGTAGAGGGCGGCGATGGGGGTGGCGCGGGTTTTCTTGTCGCGAGACGCATGCACCAGTTTCACCGGCGCGGTGACGAGTTCGCGCAGCAGCACGCTGCGCACCATCTCGCCGCCCTGATTGGCTTCGGCGACGATCTTGTCCGCCTTGAACTCTTCATAGGTATCCATCGCGCGGTTCGCCCATTGCGCGGGGGTGAGCTTGGGCTTGCTGCGATCGGCGAGGATATAGCCCTGCCCGTCCGCGACGCCCGCGACGACGATGCCGCATTCGTCGCCGGACAAGCTCACCGGCGGGTCGATAGCGACGACCACCTGCTCCAGCGGCGGCACTTCGCGAACGCGGTGGCGCTCGATCCAGTCGCGCTGCCACAGCGCGTTCTCGTTGTCCTCGATCAGATCGCCGTCGATCTCCTGACGGCCCAGCCGCGTGCCGCGATAGCGGCGCTCCATCTGCCTCAAGTATGACTTGGCCAGATTGGCGGCGTTGTCGCGGGTGGACATGCGCTGCGTGGCAACGTCCGCGTTCGCGATGAGGTCGCGCACCGCGGCGATGTTGCGCGGCGTGGTGGTGATCACCATGCGGGGATCGTCACCCAGGCGCAGCGCCATCAGGATCATGTCCAATGCTTCTTGCGGCTCGCTCCATTTGGCGAACTCGTCGCACCACGCGCCGTCGAACTGATGACCGCGGATGGAGTCCGGCTCGTCGGCGGACAGCACATGGGCGATGGCGCCCGACGGCCATGTGACGCGGCGGAGCGACGGCTCGTAGCACGCGCCTTCGCTCACCGAGAGCAAACCGGATTGTCCTTCGATCATGATGCTTCTTGCTTCGTGATGCGTGGCAGCGATGAGCGCCACGCGATTCATTGTGCCGTTGCGGATGCCATCCGCGATCCATTCGCTGCCGGCGCGCGTCTTGCCGCTGCCGCGCCCGCCCATGAGGAGCCAGATGCGCCAGTCTTCGTCTTTCGGCGGAAGCTGCGTGTCGCGGGCGATGAACTGCCAGTCGTTCAGGAGATATTCGAGATCTTCGTCTTCAAGTTCTTTCAGAACCTTTGTCTTCGAACTCGATTCCAATGATCCGAGCGATCTTGCGCTCAATCTCGGCGCGGCGATTTCCATCTTTCGTCAAAGCCTTGCTTGTGCGTTGTGCCGCGCGTTCGCGTTCGGTGCGCGACAGGCGCTCCAGCGTGCGTTCCAGCGAGGCGAGCGTGCGCGCGTTGGCGGCGCGGCCGCCCGCGTCCGTCGATGCGGTGCGCGAGTCCTCGACCTGCTTCATCTGCCGGTCGAGTTCGTTGAACAGTCGTTTCACCATGTCATCCAGCCAGTCGGAGTTGATGTCCTCGGGGGTGAGTTTTTCCTGTGCCCGGCGCGCGGCGTTCTGCGCCGCGACGGCGGGGTCGCTTGCGATAGGCATGTCATTCCTTTCGTGATGGCCGATTGCCCCCTCCGCTTCTCTCGCGAAGGGCTCGCTCAGCACCTCCCCCGTGAACGGGGGAGGAAAGCTCCGAAGCGCGGCCCGGAAAAGCCAAAGGCCCCGCGGGTTTTTCGCGAGGCCTTCGGTCTGGGCGCAATTCCAGAGTTGGAAAGAATGTACGGGGGGACCGTTGCGGTGTCAAGCAAATTGGGAAAATTATTTTGGATGAAGGGAAACTAGCCTAAGTATTTGATCCTAAAAAGAGAATGGCCGTTTCTTCCCGGTGGCAGGCTGGTCGGGCACAAAAAATCTCAAAAAAAAATTTGCGACGTGCGGAGAGGGAACGCTTTTCCCTCAAAGCTAGGGTGTCGCTTGCCGCTTATGGGCGTTCGCGCCGGGCGGCGCGGCCTACTTCCCGTCTGCGGGAAGCGGGATCGCGTTCGGCGCGTCTTCGCCATCCGCGCGCGGCGGCGCGGCGGGGTCGGTCTGCTTTTGGCCGAAGACGTTGTTGCCCTCATTGTCGGGCAGTTTCATGTAGGCGGATTTGGGTGTGCCTTTCGGCGCGCCCTGATTGCCCTGCAAATCGCCGCGTTCTGTGGGATCGTTGTTCTGGCCCATGGGCGCGCGCTCCTCTCGCTCATCCCATAACTGTCCGGCGGGCGCGATGTTCCGCGGGAACATTTCGTTGCGGACGCGCGCGGCGCGGTCGCATAGACTTGGGGGCGCCGTTCCAGGAGCGCCGCGCATGAACGAGAAGCCCGTGAAAATTCCCGGCCCCGATCATCCGATCGCGGTGACGAAGAATCCGAAGCGCGTGACGGTAACGGTGAACGGCAAGACCGTCGCCTCCACGCGCGAGGCGCTGACGCTGAAGGAAGCCAGCTACCCGCCGGTGCAATATATTCCGCGCGCCGATGCGAACATGGCGCTGCTGGAGCGCACGCACCACTCGACCTATTGCCCCTACAAGGGCGAGGCGTCGTATTACTCCATCCCGATTGCGGGCGAACGGGGCGAGAATACGGTGTGGAGCTACGAACACCCGCACGACGCGATGCGCGCGATCAAGGACCATCTGGCGTTCTATCCCGATCGCGTGACCATCGCGGAGAGTTAGCGCTTCGCATTCCTCGGAAACGATTCGCGGGCGTCTTCGCTGCCGTGTAGAAGATCGAGCGACGCCGGCGTGATGCGAACGCGCAGGGTGTCGGTGCCCTGCACCGCGAACAGGCCGTTCGCATCCATCGGCGTGAGCAGCACATCCTGCTCCCAGCGCGGGCGGTCCGCGCGCGAGAGGCGCAGGCCGTCATCCGCCAGCCGCAGCGTGATGGTGCCGTATTTGCCCGCATAGCTTTGCAGCTTGCCGCGCGGAACGGTGACGGGATGCAGATGCGCTTCAATGCCGTCACGCGCCCATTTGTATTCCGCGAGCTGCTCCGGCTTCACGCCGGACTTCGCGGCGAGCCTGGCGAGCGCATCCAGCGCGGCGGCGTCGAGCGCTTCGCTGCCGGGCACCTTGATGTCCGGAATGACGCCGGTGCCTTCCCAGTTGGTGTGGCTGATCGGATTGATAGGGCGGTTGTAGGATACGCTGAGCACGAATTGCGGCGGAACCGGAAATTTCTTGTTGTTATTCGCGGCGCCATAGGTGGTGCTGCCGACGACGATCGCCTCTTTCGCCTGCTGCAGGAAATAGGGCACCGCTTCGCCGGCGGAGGCGACGTGGCCGTCCACGAGAATATAGATCGGCTTGCCCCGATTGGGTTTGACGATGGTGTTCATGAAATAATCCGCAGCGTCGCTGGCGCCGCCGCCGTTCTCGCGCAGGTCCACGATGATCGCATCGCCGTCTTTCAGGAAGCGTTCGGCATCGTCGTATGCGCGCGGGGTGAGGTCCGCCGCCCAATGGAACGCGGTGATCTTCAGCATGCGGATATTGCCGGGCAGGATCTTCAGTTCTGTCAGTCCGCTGTTCTCGCGGATCGCGACCGCGCGATAATAGGCCTCCAGCCCGGCATCGCTTTTGGGCGGCGCGAGCAGCGCGGCATACTGGTCGGGCGCGTTTTCCAGATAGAGATGGCCGTCATGCGCAACGGCCTGCATGTCTTCGGTGACATGCTGCGCGAAGGCATCGGCGTCGTCGCCGTCATAGCGATGCGCGGCGTTCGCCTGCTCCAGCTTTTCGGCCAGCGGCTTTTTCAATTCGGGGAAGACATAGGTCTTCTGGATCGTGTTCTCGATGGCATGCAGCGCGGCCTTGCGCGTGGCGGCATCGAGCGGCTTTGAAGCGGCGAATGCCGAATGCGCGAGCATCGCAACGCACCCGGCCGTGGCGAGACTCTTCCAACCCGGTGTCATGACGTCCTCAGTGATCGCGAGGCGCGACTATGGCATCGCCCCATACCCCCGCGCCATGGCGGCGGCGAAGATGGGGATCCAGGCGAAGAAGAACACTTCCAGCCACAGGAAGCGGCGCACGGTTTGGATCGCGCCATCGCTGGGCAGGAAAGCCGGATCGGCTTTCAGGGTGCGGCGCCAGCGTATGTATTGCACGGTGGGCTGGATCGACAGCAGGCCGACCAGCGCGAACGCGCCGATCTTTGCCCAGAAGAAATGGTTGTGGCTGTAATAGTCCCAACCCTTCGCCGCGAACACCGCGCGCGCGAAACCGACAACGAGGATGAGCACGGCGAGAATGCCGTACCACGCATCGGCCTTGCCGACGCGGGCGATGTCTTTGGCGGTGAGACCGGGCTTCACAACGCCCACCTCGAACGCGATTACCGCGGCGAGCGCGAAGATCAGAACATGATGGCCGATGGCGAAGGCCAGATCCTTGGCGGCGAAATCCATGAGCCCCTCTCGTTATTTACTGCGTAAAAGTATTATGGACAGGCCCGCTTTCAAGGGGCTTGGGGACCCAAAGGCTAAAATTCGCACGGCATTCGTCATCCCGTGTTTGCGGTTTGCCTGCTCGTCTTGGGCGGGGGCGCTTTTCGGAGGCAACTGCCATGACGTTGTCCGAACTCGCCGATCTTTCGCAGGTGATTTCCTGCGGGATCGTGTTCATCTCTGTCATCTTCCTCGCCCGGCAATTGCATCAGGCGGAGATCAACCAGCAGGCGTTGATCCAGCAGGGCCGCGCCGCGCGCATCTCCACGCTGTCGCAGCAGATGGCGCAGCAT
Organism: Pseudomonadota bacterium; assembly: GCA_018242145.1. Lineage (GTDB taxonomy): Bacteria > Pseudomonadota > Alphaproteobacteria > Micropepsales > Micropepsaceae > Rhizomicrobium. The sequence continues at coordinate 4,056 of JAFECN010000173.1, read as the reverse complement.
GGCGTTTCCGAAGCGTGGGAGAAAGGCATCTACGGCCATCCCATCTCACTCTCCGAATTGCATCAGTTCCGCTATCTGTGCCGCGCGATGTTCATGAGCGCGGAAGATTCCTTCTTTCAATATGAGCGCCGCGTTCTGCACGAGGAAGGCTATGAGAGCTTCCGCAAATCCATCGAGGTGATGATGCGCCTGCCCGGCCTGCAAGCGATGTGGATCGAAAGCGCACCGATGTACGGCACCAAATTCGCCACCTTCATGAACGACGTGGTGGCGCGGGCGCCGGTGGAAACGGACGCAGACGAACTTGAACGCTGGTCCCGGGCGGTCGACGCCGCCAAGAATAAGGATGCGCGTTAGGCGTCAGCGGGAGAACGATGCGAGCGCATCGCGCCAGCGCGTGAGGCTTCGCGATTGGGCAGCCGCCGCCGGCGCGTGCATGTCGCCCAGCAGGCCGTCGAGATAGACCCGGAATTCGGGCTCATACATGTCGCGTGTGAGAAGCCAGGCCGCCGCGACTCCGGGCGAGCCCATGCCCGCGCGCGCGCCCGTCTCGAAACTCGCGAAGGCAATGTCGTCGAGCAGGCCCTGCTTGTGCTGGAAATAGGAATCTTCGGCGCTGACGAAAATGGCGCGGCCGATATTGAGGAAGCGACCAACATCCTTTTCGGCCACGTCGGGCGATCCGGCGAAGCATTTGTCGATGGCGTCGCCCTCGCGCAGTTCGGCGATGCGCAGCGCGGTGTCGGCGATCCGCGCTGCGCGGCCCTGCTGGATCAGCGCCTGCGAGTGGCGCACGTTCTGGCGCGTCTGTATGCCCAGATAGACCAGCGATGCGAGCACCGCCACGCCGCTGATCAAGCTACCGATGGATGCAAGGTCTGCGAGTGTCATCGCCATAGCTCCCCCATTGCGCTGGGCGCGACCCTACTGAAAATCCCGAATAGTGCCACCGCGGCGCGGGGTTACAGCGCCGTTCATCTCTCAGCCTTGAATCTGCCCTAAATATCAGTCACCTAGCCGCCTTATGGCTGGACGCAAATCTGAAGACCATCTCGACCGGACGCTGGACTGGCTGCATCGCCATCAGCGCGGATGGGGCCTTGCGCTCACCATCGGCTCGCTGACGCTGGCGCTGCCGCTTCTATTTCTTCTGCTGTTGCCGTCGATCCTGGGCCTGTTCGCGCCGCCGGTGGATATGAGTCAGGATCTCTACGCGGTGAACCGGCCCATCGCCTTCACCTTCATCGATCCGCAAGGCGACACGGTGGGCCATCGCGGCGCGCTGGTCGGCGAGCGGCTGAAGCTGGAAGACATGCCGCCCTATCTTCCCGCCGCGTTCATCGCGATGGAGGACCGCACCTTCTGGAGCAATTCGGGCATCTCGGTGCGCGGGCTTCTGCGCGCGGTGTGGCTGAACATGCGCGCGGGCCATGTGGTGGCCGGCGGCTCCACCATCACCCAGCAGGTCGCCAAGATCATCTACACCTCGCAGGAGCGCACCTTCAGCCGCAAGCTCGAAGAACTGATGGACGCCGCAAGCCTGCAGAAATCGCTGTCCAAGAAGCAGATCCTCGAACTTTACCTGAACCGCCTCTATCTCGGCTCCGGCGCTTATGGCGTGGACGGCGCCGCGCATGTCTATTTCGGCAAGAGCGCGCGCAAGCTCACCGTGGCGGAAGCGGCGATGCTGGCCACGCTGACCACGGCGCCCTCCGTGTTCTCGCCCCGGCGCGATCTGGAAAGCGCGCAGATGCGCGCGCGCCGCGTGCTCAACGCGATGGTGGAGACCGGCGCGATCACGAAAGAACAGGCGGACGACGCCAAGGCGCACCCGGCGGTGATCTCCGATCCGGCGGTGGTGGATTCGCGCAACTTCTTCCTCGACACTGCCGCCGATCAGGCGATGACGCTGGCCAGCGTGAACGGCCAGCGGCCGACCAGCGATCTCGTCGTGCATGTCACCATCGACCCCAAGCTGCAGGATGCGGCGCGCCATGCGCTGGTGCGCGTGCTGAATACGCGGGGCAGGAAGGCGCATGCCAGCCAAGGCGCCGTGGTGATGATGAAGCCGGACGGCGCGGTGGTGGCGCTGGTGGGCGGCAAGAACTACGACGCCTCCTCGTTCAACCGCGCCACGCAGGCCGAGCGCCAGCCGGGCTCCTCGTTCAAGCCGTTCGTCTATCTGGCGGCGCTGGAGAACGGCATTTCGCCGTGGGACGTGCGCACCGACGGGCCGGTGGACATCAATGGCTGGTCGCCCACGAATTACGGCCATCGCCAATACGGCACCATCACGCTGGCCGAAGCGCTGGCGCATTCGGTGAACACGATCACCGCGGCGCTGGGGCAGGAAGTGGGAATCTCCACCGTGATCGAAGCGGCCAAGCGCGTGGGCATCACCTCGCCCTTGCAGCAGAACGCGGCGCTGGCGCTGGGCACATCGGATGTGAATCCGCTGGAGATGACGGCGGCCTATGCGGCGTTCGCCAATGGCGGCTATCGCGCCTATCCCTACTTCGTCACCGAAGTGACGGACCTTGGCGGGCATGTTCTGTACCAGCGCGGCGATCCCAAGCCGCAGCGCGTGATCGCCAGCCACGTCGACAAGGATCTCGTCGCGATGCTTTACGGCGTGGTGACGAGCGGCACCGGGCGCGGCGCGGCGATCCCGGGCCACGAAGCGGCGGGCAAGACCGGCACCACGCAGGATTATCACGACGCCTGGTTCGTGGGCTTCACGCATGATTATGTGACGACCGTGTGGGTGGGCAACGACGATTCCTCACCGATGAAGAACGTCACCGGCGGCACCATTCCCGCCACGATCTGGCATGACGTGATGGCCTATGCCGAGAAGGGCCTGCCCTCCACGCCGCTCGACAGGAGCCCGCCGCAACCGGCGACCGACATCACCTCGCTGGACCAGACGATGGGTGTGGACACCGAATCCGGCGACGGCGTGACGCTGCCCTCCGGCGTTTCGGAAGATCAGCCTTCGGAAGATGCCGAGCACGGCGCAACCGAAGACAACAGCGATCGCGGCGGCGGATTCTTCGACTGGCTGTTCGGGCGCGAGCGGCAACGCCAGCAGCAGCAGCAACAGCAGCAACAACAGCAGATGGCGCCGCAGCGGCAATATCCGCCGCCGCCGGGCGCTTATGACCAGCGGCCGCGCGTCTATCCGCCGCCCGCGCAATCCTATCCGCCGCCGGACCAGCCGCCGCCCGGTTATTATGCGCAGCCGCGCCCGCCCGCGGTGATTCATGCGCCGCCGCCCAACGACAATGGCGACGAGGACGACGAACAGGGCCCGCGCCATCCCGATGGCGGCCCGGACGACAACGACGGGTATTGAGCGTCTCCCATCGCCTTCCTCTTGTGGATGGCGCGTGCGATCCCCCCACCCGAAAAAGCTTCGCTTTTTCGACCTCCCCACGAGGGGGAGGTGATTTCAAGCGGCTCGCGCGGGCGTGATGCGACGCGCGCGCGGATCGGGGTTACAGAGGGCTTCGATTGTCTTTCGCGGGGAGATTTCCATGATGACCAGGATTTTGCTGGCGCTGGCAGCGGCGATGTTCGCAAGCTCCGCCTTCGCCGCCGATCTGCAGGACTACAGCAAGATGCCGCCCGATCTGGCGGCGCGCGCGAAGATATTCGACGACGCGCAACTCCACGGCGACGGCAAGGCGCTGAAGGACGTTCTGGCCGACGATTACACGCTGGTGAACGGCGGCGCGACGGTGAGCGGCAAGGCGGAATTCATCCGCGACTACACCGATCCCAAATTCAAGGTGCTGCCGTTCCATATCGACGAGCAGATCATCAAGGTGTGGCCGAACGGCGCGGTGCTGGGCGGGCGCGTGCTGTTCCGCTTCGTGCAGGACGGCAAGCCGGGCGAAAGCGATTTCCGCTTCGCCGACATCTGGGCCAAGCGCGACGGCCAATGGCGCGTGATCTTCACGGAAGTGACAAGGCTGCCGAAGACGTAATGCATCACCTCCCCCTTGTGGGGAGGTCGAAAAAGCGAAGCTTTTTCGGGTGGGGGCGCGCGCTGTC
>JAFECN010000172.1 GCA_018242145.1 Pseudomonadota bacterium | reverse complement strand
GGGGGATTACGCGCGCGGCCCCCCCACCCGAAAAAGTCTTCGCTGCGCTCCGAATTTTATCGACCTCCCCACAAGGGGGAGGTGATTGGTGGACTTATCAACCCACAGCGCTGTCCCAATCCGCCGCAATCTCCGCCAGCGTGGAGTGCCTCGCCGCGAACAGCGCCTTCGCCGTTTCGCGCACCAGTGCCTTGTCCTTTTCCGCGGTGAGATATTCGACCGGTGACTTGCCGTCCACGCGCGCCAGCAGAAGCGCGGGCAACAGCGCGGCGGTTCGCGCTTCGATGTCCGCCGGTTCTTCCCACGTCACGTTTTCCAGATAGGCATCGGCCAGCGCGGCGAAGGATTTTAGATAGGCCGCCTTGAACGCGCGATGCCACACGCCTTTCAGCAGCAGATGGTTCAGGCAGAACGCAAGATCGAACGCCGGGTCGCCGTAACATGCCGTCTCGGCGTCGAGGAACACCGGGCCTTCGGGGCCGATCAGAATGTTCTTGGGGCTGATGTCGCCCTGCATCAGCGCGATGCGCGCCTTGGCGATGCCATCCGCCAGCGCGCGGATGCGCGGCGCCAGAGCAGGATGCTTCTTCGCGCTGTGCAACAGGTAAGGCTCCAGCCGCAGCGCATGAAACTGCGCGTCATGCGCGAAGTCGTGCATCACGTCTTCGCGGTTGGCGGTGAAGGCGTGGATATGCGCCAGCCGCTCGCCCACGCGCGCGGCGAAATCCGCATCGGCCCGTCCCGCCGCAAGCTCGGCCTTCCAGAGTTTGTGCGTTTCCGGCGGCAGATACTCCATCGCGAAAACATGCTGCGCGCGATCCTCGCCCAGAACTTCGGGCACGATGCGCGGATCGAATTCCGCGACAAGGCGAAACCAGTCCGCTTCCGTCGCGGCGCGCTCGACGGGCGCTTTCCATTCCGCCGCCACGCGCAGGCGCGGCAAGGCGCGCTTCACGATCATCTCGCGGTCCGCCGCCTTCACATGCCACACGTCGCAGGATATGCCGCCGGACAGCGGCGTCGCGGTGACACGCGCGCCGTCCGCGATCAGCCCCATGCGCGAGAGCGACGCGGCAAGCATGTCCTTATCGTCAGGATTCGGTTCGACGCTCATCTGGCGCGATCATCGGCGGCGCGCCAATATGCGGCTTCGCCATCGAGTCAGCAATGCCGCAAATTTTCACCGATCCCAAAAGCCTGAGTGCCGCGCTTCTCGGCGCGCTGGGGCCGCGCGTCGTTCTGGCGCTGCCGCTGGGACTGGGCAAGGCCAACCACATCGCGAATGGAATATTCGCCGCGGCCGCCGCGAACCGGACGCTCGATCTGAAGATCTTCACCGCGCTGACGCTCGAAAAGCCGCGCTATTCGAACGACCTGGAGAAGCGCTTTCTGGCGCCGGTGATCGACCGGCTGTTCGGCGGCTATCCCGATCTCGCCTACACCAAGGCGCTGCGCGCGGGAAAGCTTCCGGCAAATGTCGAGGTCAACGAATTCTTCTTTCTGGCGGGGCGCTGGCTGAACAATCCGGTCGCGCAGCAGAACTATATTTCCGCCAACTATACCCACGCGCTGCATTACATCCTCGGCATGAACGTGAACGTCGTGGCGCAACTCGTGGCCAAACGCGGCGACCGCTACAGCCTCTCCTGTAACACCGACATCATGGTGGACCTGCTCAAAGCGCGCCGCGAAGGCCGCGCGAAGTTCCTGTTCGTGGGGCAGGTGAGTTCCGAGCTTCCCTTCATGCCGGGCGACGGCGAAATATCCGCGGACGAATTCCACGCCATTCTCGATGCGCCGGACTATGACTTCCCGCTGTTCGCGCCGCCCAAGGAGCCCATCGGCCTGCACGAATATGCGGCGGGCTTTCATGTCGCACGGCTGGTGCCGGATGGCGGCACGCTGCAGATCGGCATCGGGCAGGAAGGCGACGCGGCGGCGCATGCGCTGATCCTGCGCCAGCGCGAGAACGCCGCCTTCCGCGAAGCCATCCGCGCGCTGGCACCGGATGAAACCGATCCCTTGTTTCTGGAACAGGCGCCGTTCGCGGCGGGTCTCTATGGCTGCACCGAGATGCTGGTGGATTCGTTCCTCGCGCTGATCGATGCCGGTGTCATCAAGCGCGACGTGGACGGAACGCTGGTTCACGGCGGCTTCTTCCTCGGGCCGAAAAGTTTCTATCGCCGCCTGCGCGAAATGCCGCCGGACCAGTTGCGCAAGATCCAGATGACGGCGGTGTCGTTCACCAACCAGCTTTATGGCGACGAAGAGACGAAGCGCGCCGCCCGCGTCGGTGCCCGCTTCGTCAACAACGCCATGATGGCAACCTTGCTGGGCGCGGTGATCTCCGACGGATTGGAAGACGGCCGCGTGGTCAGCGGCGTCGGCGGGCAATACAATTTTGTCGAGCAGGCTTTCGCGCTGCCCGATGCGCGCTCCGTCATCGTGCTGAACGCCACGCGCGCTTCCGGCGGCAAGGTCACGTCCAATATCCGCTGGTCCTACGGCCACGAAACGATCCCGCGTCATCTGCGCGATATCGTCGTCACCGAATATGGCGTGGCCGATCTGCGCGGCAAGGCGGATAAGGATGTGATCGCGGCCATGCTCTCCATCGCCGATTCCCGTTTCCAGCCGGAGCTGATGCGCGCCGCCAAAGACGCGGGCAAGCTGCCGCGCGACTATGAAATCCCCGCCGCGCATCGCGACAATACGCCGGACAAGATCGTGCGCCTGCTCAAGCCCTTCGCCGATCGCGGTTTGCTGCCGCCCTTTCCCTTCGGCACCGATTTCACGCCCGTCGAGCAGCGCCTGTTGCCCGCGCTCGATGTGCTGAAAAATTCCGCCCGCTTCCAACTCGCCGGTCTCGCATGGTCGGGCCTGTTCGCGCGCGATGTGTCCGGCGGCAACGAAGCCGTGCGGCGCATGGGCCTCGATAACCCCACAACGATTGCGGAGAGGATTTACCGGCTTCTTTTGCGCGCCGCGCTGGCGCAGACTGCGGGCAACTAGAAACCCCGCGAGGAAATCTCCATGAAAGCCGCTGTCTATTACGAGAACGGTCCGCCGTCCGTCCTGAAATATGAAGACGTCCCCGATGCGAAAGTGTTTCCCGGCGGCGTGCTCATCCGCGTCGAGGCCATCGCCATCGAAGGCGGCGACACGCTGAACCGCCTGCAGGGCGCGCTCGTCACCCGCCCGCATATCGTCGGCTATCAGGCCGCGGGTACCATCGTCGAGGTGGGCGAAGGCGTGACGCATCTGAAGGTCGGCCAGAAGGTCGCCACCACCAACGCCTTCGGCTCCCACGCGGAATTGCGCGCGGTCCCGGCGCGCGTGGCGTGGCCGCTGCCGCCCGGCATGGATTCCAGAACCGGCGCGGTGATCCCCGTGACTTTCGGCACGGCCGACGATTGCCTGTTCGAGTTCGGCCGTCTCCAGAAAGGCCAGACGGTTCTCATTCAGGCCGGCGCCAGCGGCGTCGGCGTGGCGGCGATCCAGCTTGCCAAGCGCGCCGGCGCGCGCGTGATCGCCACCGCCTCCAGCGATGAGCGCCTCGAAAAGCTGAAGCCGCTCGGCATGGATCATGGCGTCAATTACAAAAAGGACGACGTCGTCGCCACGGTGAAGAAACTCACCGACAACAAGGGCGTCGATGTGGTGGTCGATCCGGTGGGCTCGACCTTGCCGGACAGCATGGCGGTTCTCGGCTATCGCGGGCGCGTGTCGCTGGTGGGGCAGGCGGGCCGCAATCCCACGAAGGTCGATCCGTGGACCTTGATGGAAGGCAACCGTTCCATCACCGGCGTCTTTCTCGGCGCGGAGATCGCGACCGACCGCGCGCACAACATGATCCAGCGCCTCATCGACGAGGTCGGCAAGGGCGAACTGAAAGTCGTCATCGACAAGACGTTCCCGCTCAGCGAAGCCGCCGCGGCGCATGAATATATCGAGAGCCGCAAGGCGGTGGGCCGCGTCCTGCTTATTCCCTAGGAGTCATCATGCGCGCGTTTCTTGTCGCTGCTTTCGCTTTGCTGCTCGCCGCTCCTACGTCGGCGCAGGAAGAGGTTGCTTCGCACTGGGTTCAGTTCATGCCCGGCGGCGGGCAGGAAGCGCGCGTGCTGACCGCGGCCACCACATGCCCCGCGCTCGTCATCGACGGTGTTTCCACCCCGATGGCCGAGCGCGCGCCGCCAAACGGCGATTTCCCGCTTCGCCTCTGCGCGCTCGCTCTCCCGGCGCACGCAAAGTCCGTGATGCTGGGAAGCGCGCGCCTGCCGCTGCTCACGGCGAAGCCGGAGCGCATCATGGTGTTCGGCGACACCGGCTGCCGCATCAAGGGCGGCTCCATTCAGGATTGTAACGATCCCAAGAAATGGCCGTTTCCCGCGATCACCGCGCAGGCGGCGAAGATGAAGCCCGATCTCGTCATCCATGCCGGCGATTATCTCTACCGGGAGTCGCCATGCCCCGCGGGCGACAAGCGCTGCGAAGGCACGCCGCATGGCGACAACTGGGCCGCGTGGGATGCGGATTTCTTCGCTCCTGCCGCGCCGTTGTTCGCGGCGGCGCCGTGGGTGGTCGTGCGCGGCAATCACGAGGATTGCGCGCGCAGCGGCAAGGGCTTCCTGCGGCTTCTCGGCCCCGATCCGGTCAATCCGGTGGCGGGCTGCAACGCGCATATCCCGCTCTACACCGTGCCGCTGGGAGACGTGACGCTCGCCGTGATGGACAACACCGACGCTCCCGATACGACCATCGATGCCGATCTGCGCACCGAATACGAAGCGGACTTCGAGGCGCTGGACAAGATCAAGCCGCCGGTCTGGCTTGTCGGCCATCGCCCGATCTGGGGCGCGGTGACGCTTTACGGCATGACGCTGGGCGGCAACCGCACCATGATCGCCACGCTGCCGAGCACCCGCCTGTTGCGCAACACGGCGCTGATGCTGTCCGGCCACATCCACACCTTCGAGGCGCTGAACTACGACAATGAAGACATCCCGCCGCAACTCATCGCGGGTTTCGGCGGCGACAAGCTGGATGCGGCGCCCGCCGATCTTTCCGGCGTCAACGTCAGCGGGACGCGCATCAAGGACGGTCTCTCCATCGGCGGCTTCGGCTTCCTGATGATGACCCATGAGCGCAAAGGCTGGCGGATCGACGTGCATCGCGTGGACGGCACGATCGAGCGCGTCTGCCGCTTCGCGCACCGCAAGCTCGCTTGCGCGAAGGGTTGAGCCGGAGCGTCTGTTCTATTCTCAATCATCCAGATTTTGTCATCGCCCGGCTTGTCCGGGCAACCCATTTTCTTTTGGAAAAAAATGGGTTGCCCGGACAAGCCGGGCAATGACGGTTTTAGATTCTGAGAGGAAGAGTGCTCTAGAACGTCACGCAGATCTTTCCGAAATGCCCCGCGGCTTCCATCGCCCGCAGCGCATCCGGAACCTGCGCGAAGGAAAACGTCTTGTCGATGACGGGATGAAGTTTCCAGCCCGCGATGGCCTTGTTCATGCCTTCGAACTGCTCGCGGCTGCCCACCGATATGCCGATCATCTTCGCGTTCTTGCCGAACAGCGCAGGGATGAAGATGTTGTTCGTGAATCCGCCCAGCACGCCGATCACCACGATGCTGCCGCCCACGCGCACCGCTTCCAGCGATTTGCCCAGCGTGTTCTCGCCGCCGACCTCGACCACCACGTCCGCGCCGCGCCCGTTCGTCAGCTC
>JAFECN010000171.1 GCA_018242145.1 Pseudomonadota bacterium | reverse complement strand
CCCTTGATGATGCGGGCCGTCGCCGGATCGGCGCCTTCCACCGACGTGCTCTCGACAAAGCCTTCGACGACTTTGATCGTGAAAATCCCGTCGCTGACATGCTGCGGCGGAACATAGGCACGGACGAGCAGATAGCCGGCGTCGCGATATTCTTTTTCGATGCCGTCGGCGACATCGAAGATATTGGCGAGCGAGATCTCCTTGCCGATCAGCCCTTGATAGAGGGGGCGGAACTGCGAGGCCGGGAGGGTCTTCGTGCCTTCGATGCGGATATCGACCAGCTTGAACTTGATTTCGTCCACGGCGCGCGGCACCGGGGAGCGATGCGGGGCTTCGACGCTGAAATCGAAATTGGGATTGGCCGGTTCGGGTTGCGGCAACGGACGGTCATGGCCCGGCTGAACGGCACCGGGAAGACTGACCGGCGGCGCCGCGAATGCGGGCGTTGCGGCGAAGGCGGCAGCCAACATTCCAAACACCGCAAATGCGGCTGCACGACGCGGCGTCAGTCCGCGCGAAATCCCCTGAGCCCTGGACACCAGCTTCCCCGATACACTTCGGGAGAATCCACTCCCGTCTGCCCACGGCAAAAGGTATCAGCGACATCCGGGCGCAGGCAACCAAAGGGTTAGCAAATCCCTAACATTCGCCATTGGAACTATTGGGTTTTTCGGTCGAAAACCGTACCAACAGACGGCCCAGCAGTCGCTAACCAATTGAAAATACCCCATAAAATCATATGGATGGCGATGCTTCGCCGTCCTCGTCGCCCATCAGGCCGTTGTACCAGCGAAGCCACAGCGTCCGGCACCGTTCGCGGAAGCGGTCGAGATAGAGATAAACGACAGGGGTCGTATACAGCGTAAGCAACTGGCTCACGAGCAGCCCTCCCACAATGGAGATGCCCAAAGGCTGGCGCATCTCCGCGCCGTCCCCCGTGATGAGCGCCAAGGGCAAAGCTCCTAGCATTGCGGCGAGCGTCGTCATCATGATCGGCCGGAAACGCAGCATGCTGGCCTGATAGATGGCATCATGCGCGTTCATGCCGCCCGTGCGCTGCGCCTCCAGGGCAAAGTCGATCATCATGATTGCATTCTTCTTCACGATGCCGATGAGCAGAATTACTCCGATCAGGGAGATGAGCGTGAACTGGCCAAGCTCGGGGGACACCAACCCGAACAGGCGAATGGCCAGCAATGCGCCGACGCCGGCCGAGGGCAGCGTCGACAGGATGGTGATGGGATGAATGTAGCTTTCATAGAGAATACCCAAGACGATATAGACCGCGACGATCGCCGCAAGTATCAGCAGCGGCTCGCTCGCCAAAGATTGCTCGAAGACTTTCGCGGTACCGGCAAATTCTCCATGCACCGAAATCGGAACGTGCAGCGCATCCATCGTGCGATAGATCGCGTTGGTCGCCGCTTCCAGGGATTCGCCTTCCGGCAGATTGAACGAGAAGGTCGTCGCGACGAACGGACCCTGATGGTTGATCGAAACCGGCGTCAGGCCGGGACCGAACGAACTGAACGCGGCGAGCGGAACCATCGTCTCCTGCGACGTGCTGACGGACGATCCGGCCGACGCGCCGCCGCGCGCGCTGTTGGTGAGCGCGTTGAGTTGCTGATTGCGTACGGAATCGGATGCGATCTGTGCAGCACTCTCCGCGGTGCTTGAGGAAATCACCGTCGTCCCGGCCACCGCGCCGGTCGATTGCGTGCCGCTGGCGGGCGCGGCGGAGGTGCTTACATAGATGTCTTTCAGCGTCTCCGGGCTTTGCCAGAACTCCGGTGCGACCTCCATGACCACATGATACTGGTTCAGCGCGTTATAGATTGTGGAAACCTGACGCTGGCCGAACGCATCGTATAACGTGTTGTCGATCTGCGAGAGGGACACCCCCAGCCGGGCGGCGGTCTGCCGGTCGATCTTCAGCGCGACTTCGAGGCCGTTCTGCTGGCGATCGGAATCGACATCTTCAAGCTCCGGAACATTCTGGAGCGCCTGTGTGATCTTCGGCACCCATTCGTTCAACTCGTCCAGCGTATCGGCCTGGATGGTATATTGATATTGCGAATTGCTTTGCCGTCCGCCCGCGCGGATATCCTGCGGCACCGCAAGGAACAGTCGCGCGCCGGAAATACCGGAGAGTTTCGTGCGCAACCTTGCGATCACTTCATCGCTGGTCACGTCGCGCTCCGATATCGGCTTCAACGCGACAAACATGAAACCGGAATTGGTGGAGCCGCGCCCGCCGCCACCGCCCGTGAAGCCGACGACGCTCTGGACGGCCGGGTCCTTGCCGACGACCGACATGAATTGCCGGAACTTCTTCTCCATGGCCTGGAAGGAAATGCTTTGATCGCCACGAATGCCGCCGATCATCCGCCCCGTATCCTGCTGCGGAAAAAAGCCCTTCGGCGTCACGACAAAAAGATAGCCGTTCAAACAGACGGTGACGAGCAGGATGAACATGATCGTGCCGGGATTGTCGATCGCCCAGCGCAACGTGCGTTCATAGAGGCTGTGACTGTATTCGAAGGCCCGCTCCGACGCGCGCATGAAGCGCCCCTGCCGGCTTTCGTCCTCCTTGCGGACGAGAAACGCGCACATCATCGGCGTTGTCGTCAGCGAAATGACGAGCGACACCAGAACGGCAATGGACAGCGTCAGCGCGAACTCGTGAAACAGCCGCCCCACCAGCCCGCCCATGAGCAGAATCGGAAGGAAAACCGCGATCAGCGAAATGCTCATGGACAGAACAGTGAAACTGACTTCGCGCGCGCCCTGAATCGCCGCCTGAAGCCGCGGCATGCCGGATTCGACGTGGCGGGTAACGTTCTCCAGAACGACGATGGCGTCGTCCACAACAAAACCCGTCGCGACTGTGAGCGCCATCAAGGAAAGATTGTCGAGGCTGAAACCCAGCAGATACATCATGCCGAACGTGCCGATCAGCGAAAGCGGCACCGCCACGCTCGGTATCAGCGCCGTGCGGACATTGCGCAGGAACAGGAATACCACCAGAACGACGAGCACGATGGACATGAACATCGTGAATTCGACGTCGTGCAGGGAGGCGCGGATCGTCGTCGTGCGGTCGTTCGTCGGCACGATTTTGATGCTGGCGGGGATGGACGCCTGCAATTCCGGCAGCAGCGCATAGATGCTGTCCACCACCTTGATGACGTTCGCGCCCGGCTGGCGGTAGATGATGACGAGCACGGCGGGCTTGCCATCGGCCAATCCCAGATTGCGCACATTCTCGACGCTGTCCGACACGGTGGCCACATCCGACAGCCGCACAGCCGCGCCGTTGCGATAGGCGACGATCAGCGATTGGTAGTCCTTGGCCAAGGTGGCGGTATCGTTGACATAGATCTGATAGCGCTTCGGGCCGTCCTCCACCGCGCCCTTCGGGCTGTTCGCATTCGCAGCCGACAGCGCGGCACGGACATCCTCAAGGCCGATGCCGTATTTGAAGAGCGCGCGCGGATTGAGTTCCACGCGCACGGCAGGCAGCGAGCTTCCGCCGATCTCCACATCGCCGACACCCGTGACCTGCGAGAGCTTCTGCTGAAGGACCGTGGACGCGGAGTCGTATATCTGTCCCGTGGTCAAGGTGTCCGATGTGAGCGCGAGAATGAGAACCGGCGCGTCGGACGGATTGACCTTGCGATAGGTCGGATTGCTGCGCAGCGCGGCGGGAAGGTCCGCGCGCGCGGCATTGATGGCGGCCTGTACATCGCGCGCCGCGCCGTCGATATCGCGGTCGAGACCGAACTGGAGCGTGATGCGCGTCGAACCGACGGAGCTGCTCGACGTCATCTCCGTCACATCCGCGATGGTGCCGAGGTGGCGTTCCAGCGGCGTGGCCACGCTGGTGGACATGGTTTCCGGGCTGGCGCCCGCCATCGACGCGGAAACCGAGATCGTGGGGTAGTCCACATTCGGCAATGGCGACACCGGCAACAGGAAGAACGCCATCATGCCCGCCAGCGCCACGCCGAGAGTGAGAAGAACCGTGGCAATGGGCCGGGCGATGAAGATCTGCGCGATGTTCATCGCGCCGCTCCGCCGGACCAGCGCAGGCTCAACCGGTCGAAATACAGATAGATCACCGGCGTCGTGAACAGCGTGAGAAGCTGACTCACCAACAGGCCGCCGACGATGGCGATGCCGAGGGGCTGGCGCAGCTCCGATCCCGTGCCGGTTCCCAGCATCAGCGGCAAGGCGGCGAAAATCGCGGCCACGGTCGTCATCAGGATCGGGCGGAAGCGCAGCAATGCCGCCTGATGGATGGCTTCGCGCGGCGACTTGCCTTCCTCGCGCTCGGCGGCGAGCGCGAAGTCGATCATCATGATCGCGTTCTTCTTCACGATGCCGATGAGCAGCACGATCCCGATGATGGCGACGATATCGAGGTTATCGCCCGCGATGATGAGCGCCAGCAACGCCCCGACGCCGGCGGACGGCAGCGTGGACAAAATCGTGACGGGATGGATGTAGCTCTCATAGAGGACGCCCAGCACGATATAGACGCAGACGATCGCCGCGAGGATGAGCAGCAGCTCGTTCGACAGCGCGGACTGGAACGCCAGCGCGGAACCTTCGAAGTTCGTGTTGATCCCGGCCGGCAAACCGATATCGGCCTCCGCCTGCTGAATAGCATTAACAGCCGCGCCCAGAGACGAACCGGCGGCAACATCGAAGGAGATGGATGCGGCGGGAAACTGCCCCAGATGATCCTGCTCCAACGGCACCGGACGTTCTTCAATGGTCGCAATCGAACCCAGCGGCACCTGCCCGCCTCCGGCAGACGGCAGATAAATGTCATTCAGAGACTGGATGGAGTTCTGAAGTTCGGGGCTCGCTTCAAGGATCACGCGATACTGGTTGGACTGGGTGAAGATCGTGGAGATGATGCGTTGTCCAAACGAATCGTACAGGGCGTTGTCGATGGTCGCCGCCGTGATGCCGAAACGCGCCGCCGTGTCGCGGTCGATGGCGATGAACGCCGAGAGGCCCTTGTCCAGATAATTCGTGGACACGTTCTCCAGCGCTTCATCGCGGTTGAGGCGGTCGATCAGCTTGGGCACCCACTGATCCAGTTCGGATGCGGTGGCGGAGCCCAAGACAAAAGAATATTGGCCTCGGCTGACGGCGGAATCGATTGTGAGATCCTGGACCGGCTGCAGATAGAGCGATATTCCCGGGATGCTGCGCGTTTCGCGGGTGATGCGGCGGATCGTGTCGGTGATGTCGCCGCTGCGCTCGCTTTTCGGTTTCAGGTTGATGAGGAAGCGGCCGCTGTTGAGCGTGTTGTTGGTGCCGTCCACGCCGATGAACGACGAGAGGCTGACGACATCGTCGTTCTTCAATATCGCCGCGGCCAGCGCTTTCTGCCGCTCGGCCATCGTGGCGAAAGAGACTGTTGGGCCCGCCTGGGTGATGCCCTGAACGAGCGCGGTATCCTGCAAGGGGAAGAAGCCCTTCGGGATCACGATATAGAGCAGCACCGTCACGGCGAGCGTGATGACGGCAACGAGCAATGTGAGCGGCTGGTTGTTGAGTACCCAGCCCAGGAGGCGGTCATACTCCGCGATCACCCGGTCGAAATATTCCTGCGTCTTGCGCGAGAAGCTGCTTTGCTTGCTCTCGTCGCGATGCCGCAACAGCTTGGCGCACAGCATCGGCACCAGCGTCAGCGAAACGACGGCCGATATCAGGATGGTGATGGACAGCGTCACCGCGAATTCGCGGAACAGCCGGCCCACCACCTCCTGCATGAATAGCAGCGGTATGAGCACCGCGATCAGCGAGACGGTCAGCGACACGATCGTGAAGCCGATTTCGCCCGCGCCTTTCAGCGCGGCGGCGAGCGGCTTCTCCCCCGCCTCCAGATAGCGCGAAATGTTCTCGATCATCACGATGGCGTCGTCGACCACGAAGCCGGATGCGATGGTCAGCGCCATCAGCGAAAGATTGTTGAGCGAATAGCCCAGCAGATACATCGCGGCAAAAGTGCCGACGATGGACAGCGGAACGGAGAGGCTCGGAATGAACGTCGCCGGGACGCTGCGCAGGAACACGAAGATCACCAGCACGACGAGCACGACGGCGAGCGCCAGTTCGAATTCCACGTCCGACACGGAGGCGCGGATCGTCGTCGTTCGATCGGTCAAGACTTTCACGTCGATGGCCGCGGGCAGGCCCGCCTCGATCTGCGGCAGCATCGCCTTGATGCTGTCCACGACCGCGATCACATTCGCGCCCGGCTGACGCTGCACGTTCAGCAGGATCGCGGGCGTGGTGTTCATCCAACTGGAGAGCTTGGTGTTCTCCGCGCTTTCCAACACCGTCGCCACGTCGGAAAGATGTACCGGGGCGCCGTTCTTGTAGGCGATCACAATGTTCTTGTATTCGTCCGCGGTCTGAAGCTGATCGTTGGAATTGATCGTGTAAGAGCGCGTGGGGCCGTCGAAGCTGCCCTTCGGCGCGTTGGAGTTGGCATTGGCGATGGTCGACCGCAGATCGTCGATGTTGAGGCCATAGGCCGCCAGCGCCTGGATATTCGCCTGCACGCGGACGGCGGGGCGCTGGCCGCCATTGATCGTCACAAGGCCAACGCCGGAAAGCTGCGAGATCTTCTGCGCCACGCGCGTGTCCGCGATGTTCTGGACATCGGGCATCTTCATCGTCTTCGAGGTGAGGGCGATGGTCAGCACCGGCGCGTCGGCCGGGTTCACCTTGGCGTAGATCGGCGGCGCCGGCAGCGTGGACGGCAGAAGATTGCCCGAGGCGTTGATGGCCGCCTGAACCTCCTGCTCCGCGATGTCCAGACTCAGGCTGAGATCGAATTGCAGGGTGATGACCGAAGCGCCCGCCGAACTTGCCGACGACATCTCTTTCAATCCCGGCATCTGGCCGAACTGGCGTTCGAGCGGTGCGGTGACGGAGGTCGTCATCACCTCCGGGCTGGCGCCGGGCAGGAAGGTCTGCACCTGGATCGTCGGATAATCGACTTCCGGCAAGGCGGACAGCGGCAGGAAGCCGAAGCCCACAAGGCCAACGATCATGATCGCGATCATCAGCAGCGATGTCGCGACGGGGCGGAGGATGAACGGTTCGGAGATATTCATGCGAACACGCGGGACGCCTTACGGCCCGCCGCCGCCTCCGCCACGGCGATGATGCCCGCCCCGCATCAACTTGCGCAGCGCGTTCGTGCAATCGCTGCTGAAGCTGTCGCGGTTCTCAAAGAAGCAGCGGCGCGCTTCGGTGCTGCCCGGCGCCATGCCGGCGCAGTATTTGGCGAGGTCGGCGCTGCAATATTGCTTCATCGCCGCTTCCATTGCGGCCTTGCGCTTGGCGCGCGCATCGGCGCTGGCGCTGCTGCCCGCGGGCGGCGCGGCTGTCGCGATCGGCTTGCCGTTGTTGGCGGGGACTTCCACATCCGCGCCATCCTTCAGGCGGTCGGCGCCATCGGTGACCACGGTTTCTCCGACATTGAGGCCCTTGGCGATGGCCTGCTTGTCGCCATCGACGGCGCCCAGCGTCACCGCGCGCATGCTGACCGTGCTGTCGGAATTCAGGACGAACACGAATGCGCCGGATGCGCCGCGCTGTATCGCAGCAGCCGGCACGATCGTCTGGTTGTGCAGCGTATTGACCAGCAGCTTCACATTGACGAATTGCTGCGGAAAGAGCGCGCCATCTTCGTTGTCAAAGTCCGCGCGCAGCTTCACGGTGCCCGTGGTCGTGTCGATCTGGTTGTCGACGGTGGACAGCTTTCCCGTCGCCAGCTTCTTGGTCTGCGAGCGATCATAGGCATCCACGCGCAATATTTTCCCGCCATTCACCTGGCGCATGACGGCGTCGATATTGTCTTCGGGAATGGCGAACAAAACCGAGATCGGCTGCAGCTCGGTGACGATGATGACGCCGTTGGTCTGCCCGGATTCGACGAGATTGCCGACATCCACCTGCCGCAGGCCGACGCGCCCCGATACGGGCGAGGTAATCTTGGTATAGCCGAGGTTGATGCGCGCGCTATCGACAGCGGCCTGATCGGTCTTGACCGTTCCTTCGTCCTGCTTGGCCGTCGCGATGGCCGCCGTATAGGTCTGTTTGGAGATCGCGTTGAGCTTCACAAGGTTGGCATAACGCTGCACATCGATGCGCGCTTCCTGCAACGCCGCCTGATCGCGCTGCAGTTGGCCGATCGCCTGATCGAGCGCGGCCTGGAAGGTGCGCGGATCGATCTCGGCCAGCACATCGCCGGCTTTGACCATCTGGCCTTCCTGCACATTGAATTTCAGAAGCTGGCCGCTCACCTGCGGCCGCACGGTGACGGTGGCGAGCGGCGTGACGGTGCCCAGCGCATTCAGCGTGACGTCGATGTCGCCGCGGACCACTTTGGTGACGCCGACCGGCATCGGGCCGGTGCTGAAGCGGCGGTGCCCGAAATTGGCATTGCCGCTCGGCCGCAGGAGCCAGACCAGCAACAAAACAACGACAAGCCCCAGCAAAATCCAGAAAACGCGCTGACCGCCGGGGAGATGAGCGTCTGCCCAACGTCCGGTGGAAGCCGCGCCTTCTCGCAGCCTGGCCGGAATCCGGCGGAAGCCGCTGCCCTCTTTGTCTGTTGCCTGGTCGCTCACCCGAAATCTCGCAATAGTTCAATAGCTTACAATGAAGGGTTCCGTGGCCGGGAACCGGCAACAGTCCTTCAACGCGCGATCGGCGGACCCGCTCCACACAACCTGGCCGCGCGCAGGTTGCCACCCCTCTTCAATACCAGACGGGCGATGGGGAAATTTGTCGGAATTGTCGCGAAATCTTATCCGCGCCGTTCATCCGGTCCGTGCAGGAAGGCTTTGATCCGCCGCTCTGGCCAATGCCAGTCCAGCGCCAGATAGAACCATCCCGTCACGGCGGCCAGATCGAGCGCATAGAGATAGCGATAATCGCAGGCGATCGAGATGACGAAGAAGCTCGCCGTATAAAGAAGTGCGGAGACCTGCAGCAGACCCATCGCGATGTCCGCTTCGCGCCCGCGCCGCAGCAGAATCCAGGCCGCCACGAGCGAGAGCAGCGCATAAAGCCCATGCTGGAAAACCGGCGTTCCCTGGAAAGCATTGCCATAGCTCTGCAACGCATCGTCCCGATCGTCCCAGCGGGGGTCCATGTCGACGGCATCCATCTCGTCCTGCGGCCCCTGCACCCCGACCGTGAACGGCAGGCATTTGTCGATATCCGGCGTGAACAGCACCCAACCGAATATCCGCGCCCGCGCGGAGAGGTAGAGCAGCGGGTGATGCAGGATAAGACGGAACCACTGCGCCCGCAGAACCGGCGGCGGCACAGCCGTCAGCGCGGTCTGCAACGGCTGAGACGCCGCGAGCGTGTCGTTGCGTTGCGGCGTGTAGAGGCGAACGCCATCGCCGCGCATTTCGCGCGCGAGCGATGGGTCCTGTTTGTCGAGCACAGCGAGCGGCAGGGACGGCTTTGCCGCGAGCACCGCCACGATGTCGTAAGCCTGCAAAAGCCGGAACTGGCGCGCGCCGCCATATTCCTTCGTCAGCCGCATTCCCAGCGCGACATTGGTGGCGGTAAAAATCGCCAGCGCAAGCGCCAGAGCCGCGCCGCCCCAAAGCGCCGCGCGGCGAACGGTGAGATTCTCAAGCCGCTTTGCGATCCATGCGAACGCGGCGATGCCGCCCAGCAGAAGCAGGATTCCGTTCTGGCGCGCCAGCGCCGCGACGATCAAAAGCACAAGCCCAAAGCCCAGCCATGCCCACCGGGCCCCGATGCGCGGCCACGCCTGCGCGGCCATGGCCAAAGCCACGAACCCGGCAACGGTGGCGGCCGAAAACAGCACGTCCTTCCAGACGATCCCCGGATAGATCAGGTATTGCGGCGTGAACGCCGCCGCCAAGGCCAGCGCGGCGGCGGCCCAGCCCGGCCTGCGCGCCAGCCGCATCAGCGCCCAAAGGCTCCCATAGATAAGGAGACTGTCGAGAACGACGAACAGGGCCGTGCCCGGCAGGATCGCGTCAAGCACCCCCAGCAGCCAGGACGTGACCGGCGGGTGCCAGCCGGCATAGGCCCCCGTCCGCCCCTCCACCAGCTGGATGACGGAGTCATAGGACATGTGGCCCGGCAGGTTGGCCGCCAAAGAAAAGACAAATCCGGCGAAGATAACCCCCGCGGTCGCTTTCGCGCCGGTTGAATCCTGGGAAGCCAGCGTCATCTATGTCCGGGCTTTCGGCTCTGAACTGAACTAGAAGAAAAGGCGGTTATCCGGCTCAAGGCCGATCAGGTCGTCATCATGGCAAAGAAACCCGTCTTTTTCGACGCCTCCGGCAAGCGCGCGGCGCGTATTTCGCTCATCGGCTGGATCGCCGTCATCGTCAGCGTGGTGCTGGGCGGCGCCTTCGTCGCCAGCCTGCTGGCCGTGCCGCGCGAGGCGATGCTGCAATTGCCCGGCCGCATCACCGCCATCCACCAGCCCGAACTGGAAAAGAAGGCCATCGCCCCCGGCCTGCTCAAATCCGCCGAGCAGTTGGCCGAGGCCGCCCGCATCCGCAAGGCCGAGCGCCAGCATGCAAGACGGCTGGCGCGCGCGCATGAGCGCCGCAAGGCCGCCGCCGCGACACTGCTGCCGCAGCGCGGCCGCCCGCTCTCCACCGCGTTCTTCCCGAACTGGGAAGCCTCTGCGTTCGACTCGCTGCGCGTGGCGCTGCCCAGTCTCGATTGGGTGATGCCGACCTGGATCAGCCTGCAAGGCCCCAATCTCGATCTGAAAGACGGCTACAACCAGCAGGTTTACGACCTCATCCGGCGCAGCAAGAAGAGCGTCGCCATTTTGCCGACGGTGCAGAATGCCACGCTCGGCGTGTGGGACGGCAAGGGCATGGCGGCCCTGCTCGCAGACCGCAAGCGCAGCGACGCGCTCGTCCAGCAGCTCGTGAATTATCTGAGCAAGCGCAAGCTCGACGGCGTGGTGATGGACCTGGAGTCGCTACCCGACAATTCCTACGACAATTACGGCCTGTTCCTGCGCGACCTGCGCAAGGCGTTCAAGCCGCATGGCTGGATCGTGGTGCTGGCCTCGCCCATCTCCAACGAAAAATGGCCCTGGGGCGCGTTCGAGGGCGACGTCGATTACATCATGCTCATGGCCTATGACGAGCACACGACGCCGGGCGCACCGGGCAGCATCGCGGGCCAATCCTGGTACGAGAACATCATCGACAAGCGGATGAAGTTTCTCAATCCGGCCAAGACCATCATCGCGCTCGGCTCCTACGCCTATGACTGGAACGGCGGCGACGTGGACAGCCTGGCTTTCGAGGAAGCCGTGATCGCCGCGCACGATTCCGGCGCACAGGTGGATTTCGATGACGCGACCAACAACCCGCATTTCTCCTATGCCGAAGGCGACGGCACGAAGCACGACGTCTGGTTCCTCGATGCCGTGACGGCCTATAACGAGATTCACGCCGCCGACATCTACCAGCCCGCGGGCTACGCGATCTGGCGCCTGGGCAGCGAAGATCCCTCGGTCTGGTCCGTCATGGGCAGGCCCTACGATTCGCCCGCACCCGATGCGTTGCATCACATCCCGACCATCGAGGCCATCGACTATGAGGGATCGGGCGAAATCTTCGAGGTCGTGGCCCATCCCCAATCCGGCGCGCGCAGCTTCGAGATCGACAAGCAGTTCGGCGATATCGACGACGAGTCCTACACCAAGCTGCCGACGGGCTATGTGATTCAGCAATTCGGCGCGGCGAAGAAGAAGATCGCGCTGACGTTCGACGACGGGCCGGATGCCGAATGGACGCCGCAGATCCTGGACATCCTCAAGCGCGAGCATGTGCCGGGGACGTTCTTCCTGATCGGCACCAATGCGGAAGCCAATCCCGCTCTGGTCAAACGCATCCTGGCGGACGGCAACGAGATCGGCAGCCATACCTATACCCATCCCAACCTCTCCGACATTCCGCCGGAAGCGGTGTCGCTGGAGATGAACGCGACGCAGCGGCTGCTGGAAGCCCTGACGGGACGATCGGTGCGCTTTTTCCGGCCGCCTTATCTCGGCGATGCGGAGCCGACGGATGCCGATCAGATTCTGCCGGTCGAAGTCGCGCAGAAAATGGGATACATCGCGGTCGGCGAGCACGTCGATCCGGTGGATTGGGCGCTGCCGGGCGTCAACAAGATCATCCAGCGCTCGCTCGATCAGGTGCATGGCGCCAAGTCCAGCAGCCCGCGCAACATCATCCTGCTGCACGATGCCGGCGGCGACCGCTCCGAAACCGTGGCCGCCCTGCCGACGATCATCGAAAAGCTGAAGGCGCAGGGTTATACGTTCGTCACCGTATCCGATCTCGCGGGCATGACCCGCGATCAGGCGATGCCGCCTTTGCCGCCGACGATATCGCTGTTGACCGATCGCGTGGTGTTTCTCTCCCTCTCCTTCCTCGGGAAAATTCTGTATTTCTGCTTCCTGGCTGCGATCTGGCTGGGCGTTTCGCGCCTTCTGTTCCTGGCGGGCTTGAGCCTTTGGAACCGGCGCGTGGAAAAGCGCGATCTTGCTCCGCCGCCCAAACAGGACCCGTTCCACGTCTCGGTGATCATCCCGGCCTATAATGAAGAGGGTGTCATCACCCAGACCGTGAACGGAATCCTGGGCAGCACTTATCGCGATCTCGACATCATCGTGGTCGACGACGGATCGAAGGACAAAACCTTCGAGGTGCTGACGCAAAACTTCGGCACCAATGCACGCGTGGCGTTGATTTCGGTCGCCAATGGCGGCAAGGCGAACGCGCTGAACACCGCGCTGGCCCGCGCACGGGGCGACATCGTCGTCGCCCTGGACGCCGACACACAATTCGAGCGCGACACCATCGCCCGGCTGGTGCGCTGGTTCTCCGACGAAACGATCGGCGCCGTGGCGGGCAACGCGAAGGTCGGCAACCGCGTCAACATGATCACGCGCTGGCAGGCGCTGGAATATATCGTGGCGCAGAACCTTGAGCGCCGCGCGCTGGCCGCGCTCGGCACGCTCACCGTTGTGCCCGGCGCGGTCGGCGCCTGGCGCAAAAGCGTTCTGCAGGAACTCGGCGGCTTCCCGGTCGACACGCTGGCCGAGGATCAGGATCTCACCGTCGCCGTGCAACGCGCCGGTTACGAGGTGAAGTTCGACAGCTCCGCCCTCGCCTGGACCGAGGCGCCCGCCAGCGTGCGCGGGCTTGCCAAGCAGCGCTTCCGCTGGGCCTACGGCACGCTGCAATGCCTGTGGAAATATCGCGGCATGACGTTCAACCCGCGTTACGGAACGCTCGGCACCATCGCGCTGCCGCAAGTCTGGATGTTCCAGATCCTGCTCACCGCTTTCGCGCCGCTGGCCGATCTGCTGCTGTTGTGGCAGCTC
The DNA here is from genome assembly GCA_018242145.1 of Pseudomonadota bacterium. Taxonomy (GTDB): domain Bacteria; phylum Pseudomonadota; class Alphaproteobacteria; order Micropepsales; family Micropepsaceae; genus Rhizomicrobium. The sequence continues at coordinate 4,170 of JAFECN010000171.1, read as the reverse complement.
ATCTGGCAGGGCATCGCCTATCTCGAACATGGCGCGGAATTCCGCAACACCGATCTCATCACTGTCGGCATCTACTACGCGGTCTTCGTGTTCGTCGATCTCTTTGCCGCGATCTTCGGCTTCCTGATGGAGCGGCGCGAGAACTGGAACCTGCTGTGGTGGCTGCCGCTGCAGCGCTTCGGCTATCGCCAGATCATGTATTACGTCGTGGTGCGCTCGATCATCACCGCGATCCGGGGACCCTCCGTCGGATGGGGCAAGCTGGAACGCGCCGGCACGGTGAACGTGACGCATAAGGAAGTGACGCACGAAATATAAAGCGGATCAGCGCCTGCAACAGCCGGCGGCGAAACCGCCGGTGATGCAGGCGCAATCGTCGCCCATGTCGGCGGAGAGTTGCTCGAAATACATCTCCAGCGCGTCGCGCACCAATTGGTGACGGCTGAGACCCGTCTTCACCGCGGCAATCGCAAGCCGCTCATGCTCGGCATGCGAAAGCGGAATGAAAAGCTTTTTCGCGCGCGAAGGATCGTTTGCGGCGTGCGCGTCATGATCCGGCTCCGGCGCTTGCGCCATTGCATGCAAAGGCCTCGGCGATTCGCAAACCGGCAACACCGGCGGCGGCACCATTGCCGATGGCATGGCGCTGCCTTTGCGCGCGAGAAGGCTCGCGGTGATGGGTGCGAAGCGGCTCACCGGCTGCCTCCATTGTCGTAAGACGGCCGGTCGGTCGCGCGGCGCCCGAAGGAATGGATGCGACGTTCCCCGGTGCCGAAATGATGCGGCTGCGCGGCGCGGCGATCCACACCGGAGCGGCGGTCGATGCCATCGGGGAACGGCGGCTTCTCCATCGTGATGATAGCTGCGTCGTTCGCGGGCAGCGGCGGCAGAGGAACATTCTGCGTCATCGCCGGCGGTTCCCATTCGGGTTCACGGCTATCCGCCTCGTCGTTGTCCGCGACGCTCAACGCGCTGACCGCGAAATGCTCCGGGCGCTTTTCCGGAACGATCTTCTCGTCATGGGTGAGGCGCGACAGGCGGTCCTGCACATAGAGCCACAGATCGCGGATCTCCTTGGACGATTGCGATTTGGGCGCGGCTTCGCCCACGGTGCGGCCGTCGGTCATGCTGGCGGCGAAATCGACGCGGTGATGTAGCGTGACCGGCGCGACGGTGCCGTGCTGCGACAGCGCCACCGCCGCTTCGCCGGTGATGCGGGCCCGCGCCGTGGCGCCGTTCACGACGAAGACCAACGGCTTGTTGTGCTTCTCCGCGATATCGACGGTGGCGCCGACCGCGCGCAGATCGTGCGGACTGGGGCGTGTTGGCACCAGCACCAGATTGGCATGGGCGACGACACGGGCGATGGAGCCGGTGATCGCGGGCGGCGTGTCGATCACGACCAGCTTCATGCCAGCCTTCTCCAGATGCTCCAGCGCTTCATCGAGTTCGAGCACACCGGCCTGCGCGAAATGCGGCGTCGGCGCCTCGCGGGCGTTCCACCATTGGGCGAGCGAGCCTTGCGGGTCGGTGTCGATCAGCGCCACCGGGCCGATGCCCGCCTTGTCGGCCGCCACGGCGAGATGGCCGGACAAGGTGGTCTTCCCGGAGCCGCCCTTCTGGGACGCCAGCACGAGCACATGCATGCGGTCTTTCCGTTGCGGCACAACGCTTTCGCTCACGGCAAATCTCCCGGCCAAAACCGGCGCGTGGCCGGTTTGCCATTGTTGGCCGAAACAGATTGCATGGTGCTGAAATGGAACGCGCGCAATTGCATCGATTTGTGCGAGAGTTTTCATCGAAAGCCGCGCGCCCGCGCAGGGTTGACGCGGCGAAAGCATAAGGAGAACGCCATGCCTCGCCTGCACGAAGTCTCAAAAGCAGATGTCCATCCGGCCGGACAACGCATCTACAAACTTCTGTTCGGCGACCGCGATCCGGTGAAAGAGCCGGGCACCGCCACCGGCACACCGGGCAATTGGTGGACGGTGTTCGCCGGTTCGCCGGATGTGTTCGACCATTGCGTCTCCGGCTTCGCGCTCTATCGCGATCCCAAGCGCAAGCTCGATCCCAAGCTGCGCGAATTGGGGCAGACGCGCGTGGGCTGGGCGCGCGGCAGCCAGTTCGTGTTCTCGCAGCATTGCAAGGCCTGCCGCGGCGTGGGCATTCCCGAAGAGAAGATCGCCGCCATTCCGCACTGGCAGGTGGCCGATTGCTTCGCGCCGGTGGAGCGCGCCCTGCTCGCCTATACAGACGCGCTGGTGCTGATGGGCGGGCGCGTTGCCGACGGCATCTTCGATGCGTTGAAGAAGCATCTCTCCGAAGAAGAGATATTGGAGTTCACCTACATCACGGCGCTCTACGATCTTCATGCTGTCACCACCAAGGCACTGAAGCTGGAATATGACGACGTGCCGGAGCGCATCGTGGAAGTGGCCGCGCCCGCCGACGCCAAGGGCGACCCCATGGGGCTGATCGACCGCAGATGACAAAGACTCTCGACACGCTGCTGAACGAGCCGGGTATTCTCGTGGTGCCGGGCGCGCACGATCCGCTGTCCGCGCGGATCGCGGCGCGGGCCGGTGCGAAGGCGGTTTACATGACCGGCTTCGGCGTGGCGGGCGCGGGCTTCGGCGTTCCCGATATCGGCCTCGTCAACGCCGAACAGATGATCGAGCGGGTGCGTGTCATCGCCGGAAGCATCGCGCCATTGCCGCTGATTGCCGACGGCGACAACGGGCATGGCGGGCCGCTCAACGTGATGCGGCTCACCCGCGCTTATGAACAGGCGGGGGCGCAATGCATCCAGCTTGAGGATCAGGTATCGCCCAAGCGCTGCGGGCACATGGACGGCAAGGAGGTGATCCCGCTGACCGAAGCGGCCGCGAAAATTCGCGCGGCGGCCGAAGCGCGCGCATCCAGCGCCTTCAAGATCATGGCGCGGACCGATGCGCGCGCGACGCACGATCTGGATGAGGCCCTGCGCCGCGGCGAAGCCTTCCTGAAGGCCGGGGCGGACATCCTGTTCATCGAAGCGCCCCGCAGCGAAAAAGAGATGGCGAAAGTCGCGGCCACGTTCAAAGGAACCCCGCTGCTGGCCAATCTGGTGGAAGACGGAAAGACGCCGATGCTTTCGCCCGCCGCGCTGCAACAGATGGGCTACAAGATCGCGCTCTATCCGATCAGCGCCTTGCTTGCCGCCTCCGCCGCGCTCGAACAGGTCTATGCGACGCTCCTGGGCGGCGCGGGCCAGCCCCGCGAGCGGGTGACGTTCTCGCAATACAACGACATCGTGGGGCTGCCCGATCTTCTCGCAACTGCGAAGAGATTTGACGCCTCATGAAGCCCGCAGAGCAGCCATGCTGCGCGCATATGGCGTGGCAATAGCCGATCACGCGATTTTTTGCGCGCGCGGCGCCGTATTTGCGCCCGTTATCCTTGTTCCCGCGCAAGGCCCCGCTTAACTCTTGCCCATCGCAAAAGAAGGGGAGTCTTCGCATGCTTCATCGCCGTCAGATCCTGAAATCCGGCGTGGCCGCCGCCGCCGTCGCCGCTGTGGGCACACCGCTGGCCTGGGCCGAAACCGCCGCGAGCAAGGCAGACGGCGCGGCGCTGAACAAACTGTTCGACCAGTTCATGAAGGAAAACCTCGACATGTCGCCCGTCGGCGCGACGTTCCTGGGCATCGACACCGGCGCACGCGCCAAGCAGCGCGGCGAGATCGACGACAATTCGCTGGCCGGATACCAGAAGAACAAGGAGCTTATCTCCAGCCAGCTTCAGCGCCTGAATGCATTCGATGCCAAATCGCTCACCGGCATGGACGAACTCAACTACGAGATCGTGCAATACGGCTTGCAGATTCAGGACGGCGACGACAAGAAATACGACTATGGCGGCGAAGGGGCGGGTGCGCCCTACATCGTCAGCCAGCTCACTGGTACCTATCAGCAATTCCCCGACTTCCTTGCCAGCCAGCAGCCGGTCGAGAATAAGGACGACGCGGAGTATTACCTGCAACGTCTTGACGGCGTGGGCACGGCGCTCGACCGCGACAGCGAAGTGGCGCGCCACGACGTTGCGCTGGGCGTGATCCCGCCGGATTTCGCGCTCGACAAGGCGCTGACGCAGATGGCGGCGCTGCGCAACGTCGATGCGGGCAAATCGGTG
>JAFECN010000170.1 GCA_018242145.1 Pseudomonadota bacterium | reverse complement strand
GCACCGCCGCGCTGCTGCCGTTCCTGGGCCGCACCGACAAGGAGCGCCGCGTGGTGATCAACACCGTCGGCCCGGTGTGGGAAGGCAATCAGGTGTGGTTCATCCTCGGCGGCGGCGCGATCTTCGCGGCGTGGCCGATGCTCTATGCGGCCAGCTTCTCCGGATTCTATCTCGCCATGTTCCTGGTGCTGGCGACGCTGATCCTGCGGCCCGCTGGGTTCAAATTCCGCAGCAAGCTGGAGGGCGCGCGCTGGCGCAGTTTCTGGGACTGGGCGCTGTTCGCGGGCGGCGTCGTTCCGGCGCTGGTGTTCGGCGTCGCGTTCGGCAACCTCTTCGAAGGCGTGCCGTTCGGCTTCGACACCTTCATGCGCATGCACAGCGAGATCACGCTGCTGTCGCTGCTCAATCCCTTCGCGCTGCTGTGCGGGCTGGTGAGCCTGTCGATGATCGTGTTCCACGGCGCGAGCTGGCTGAACTACAAGGCGAGCGGCATCGTGAAACAGCGCGCCGGCAAGGCGATGCTGATCGCGGCGATCGCCTATATCGCGCTGTTCACGCTGGCGGGCGTGTGGCTGGGGCAGATCGACGGCTACCGGATCGTGGGCGAGATCGCGCATGACGGGCCGTCCAACCCGCTGCTCAAGATGGTCGTGCGCGTGCCGCATGGCTGGTACGCCAATGTGACGGCGCATCCCGGGCTGCTGCTGACCCTGTTCGCCGCCTATGGCGGCGCGGTGGTGGCGGTTCTGCTGCGGCGGTTCCCCGGTTACGCGATGCTGGCCTCGGCGCTGGTTCCGGCGGGCACCATCGCCACGGCGGGCGCGGCGCTGTTTCCGTTCCTGCTGCCGTCCTCCAGCGAACCCGGTTCGAGTTTGACGGTGTGGGATGCGTCGTCGTCGTCGCTGACACTGGCGATCATGCTGGGTGCCACCGTTCTTATTCTTCCGGTCGTCGTCGCCTACACCGTATGGGTCTATCGCGTGCTGCGCGGGCCCGTGACGGAGAGCGACATCGATTCCGGCCACGCCTATTGAGGAGACGCCCATGTGGTATTTCAGTTGGGTGCTGGGACTGGGCTTCGCGGTGCTGCTGGCGGTGCTGAACGCGATGTGGCTGGAAAGCCGCATCAGCCGCGGCGACGAGGAGCGATGATCCGCCCGCTTCGCCCGCGCGGCCACCCCCTCCGTCCGGCGATGCGACGTGCATCGCCGTCCACCTCCCCCGCACCGGCGGAGGAGGAAAACTAGCATGCGCCCGAACAAACTTCGCGAACTTTGGTCGGCCGGGAAGAAGGCCAACAATTGCTGGCTGTCGCTGGGCAATGCCTATGCGGCGGAGATCATCGCCCATCAGGGCTGGGACAGTGTGACCATCGACCTGCAGCATGCGCCCGCCGATTACAAAGACGCGCTGGCGATGCTGACGGCGGTGTCCACCACCACTTGCGTGCCCATCGTGCGCGTGCCGTCCAACGATTCGGGCGACATCCAGCGCGTGCTGGATGCGGGCGCCTACGGCGTGATGTGCCCCACGATCAACACGGCGGAAGAGGCCGCGCATTTCGTGGGCGCAGCGCGCTATGCGCCGCTGGGCGTGCGCAGCGCCGGACCCAATCGCGCCGTGCTCTATGGCGGCGCGGATTACACGGCGCAGGCGAACGCGACGGTGCTGACCATCGCGCAGATCGAAACCGCGAAGGGATTGCAGAACGCCGACGCGATCGCGAAGACGCCGGGGCTGGACATGCTGTTCGTGGGACCGAGCGATCTGGGCCTGTCGCTCGGCACCACCGACGGCCGCGCCAATCCCACGGACAAGCCCACGCAAGACGCGATCGACAAAATTCTGGCGACGGCACATGCGGCGGGGATTGCCGCGGGCATCTTCGGCACGACGGAAGCGTTCGCCAAAGCGATGTTCGCCAAGGGCTTCGACCTCGTCACCGTGACGACGGACGCGACGCTGCTGGGCGCGGGGAAAGCTCTTGCAGCAACACGGTGACGCCATCGCCGCGCTGGCGATCGCCGCGATGCTCGCGGCATTTGCCGGATTCTTTTTCGTGAAAGGTATCGGCTATGGCGGCCAGCCGCCGCACCGCGTCACACGGCGCGAAGATCCCTTCACCTTCTGGCTTTGGGTAGGAATACCGGGCGCGGCATCGCTGGCGCTGGGCGCGGCCGCGCTCGCGCAGCTCCTGACGCGCTGATTACGCTTCCGGCGCTTCGCTGGGCGGGTCGCGGCGCTTGGTGTGGGAGACGGCGGACATCACACCCAGGCCGATGACGATCAGCGAGCCGACAATGATCCAGGTCTGCGGAATGTGAATCAGCCAGGCGCCATAGATCAGGCCGCCCAACAGAATGATGAAGCCGATAATATAGAGCATGAATGCGGACATGCTGGACCCCGAGAGACGTTCCGGGGATATAACGGAAGTTCCCGCGCGCCGGTTCCGGGCAGGAACCAGGGTCTGGACTCCATTGTCATCGATCAAATCAAAGCTTGTCATGGCCCGCAAAAGCGGGCCACCCAGGTGAGGCAGACTCTGCTTTCGGAAGTTGAGCGCGTATCACCTGGGTGGCCCACTCTTCGGTGGGCCATGACAAGCTGTTTTCACTTTCCAATTGCGTACGGACCCTAGAGACCCTTCAGCCACGGAACGAGCCGCGCGGTCACCTCTTCGGGGCGCTCCTGTTGGGTCCAGTGGCCGCAGCCTTCCAGAACGTCCGCCCCGCGCAAGTTCGTGAGATGCTCCTTCATCGGGTTGACGAAATCGGTCTTGCCGAACATGGTCAGCACCAGATCGCGGCTGCCGCCGATGAACAGCGACGGCTGGTGAATCTTGCGGTCCGCGAATTGCGAGAGATAGGCGAAATCGCGGTCGTGGTTGCGGTAGCGATTGATGGGACCGCGAAAGCCCGATTGCTGGAATTCGTTCACGAAATAGGCAAGCCCATCCTTGTGCAGCCATGCCGGAAACGGATCGGGGTCCGGCAGGCGGTGCAGCAGCGTGTCGCCCACCACCTTGTCTTTCGGCCATGTGCCGTCCGGCGCATCGCCCGAAATCGCGTAATAGAAGCGGCGCAGGAAGCCGCGCACATCGGCTTCGGCCTCCGCTTCGGCGACGCCCTCGTCCTGAAAATAATGCTGGTAGAAGAAGCGGCCCTTCTTCGTGAACGCTTCGGTGAACAGGGCCTTAAACGACATCTTCGCCGGGCCGGTGTAGGGCACCGACAATCCCGCCACCGCGCGCACGCGATCGGGCCGCACCAGCGCGGTGTTCCAGACGATGGGTGCGCCCCAGTCGTGGCCGATGAGCACGGCCTTGCCATCATCGCTCAACGCTTCGATCACGCCCGCGACGTCGGCAATCATGTGCTCCATCGCATAGGCCTCCACCGGCTGCGGCTTGCCGGAACCGCCATAGCCGCGCACGTCGATGGCGCAGGCGGTGAACCCGGCCGCCGCAATCGGCCCGATCTGGTGACGCCAGGAGAACCACGACTCCGGAAAGCCATGCACCATGACCACCAGCGGCCCCTCGCCCTCCACCACCGCGCGGATGCGGATGTCCGGAAGGTCGATGAATTGGAAATTGCTCACTTAATATCTCCCAAACCAAATGCCGTCATTGCCCGTCCGCACGCTGTCGCTACGGACTGTCCGGGCAACCCATTTTTGCTTCCACAAAAAAGAAATTGGGTCGCCCGCATGAAGCGGGCGATGACGAAGTGGGGAAATCATTTTGCGACTTCCTCCAACAACAGTTCCAGCGCTTTGTGCGCAAACGCGCGCATGTTTTCCACGCGGTCGGGGCTTGCGGTTTCCAGCGTGATGGCGCGTTCGATGTCCGGTCCCGCGAGCGCGATGCAGGTGTGGCCGGCGGCGTCGCCATAGGGATTGCCGGTGGGACCGGCGGCGCCGGTTTCGGACAGGGCCCAATGCGTGCCAAAGCGGGTGCGCGCGGTCTGCGCGAGCAGGAGCGCGTAAGGTTCGCTGGCGGAGCGCATGCCGGCGACGGCGGCGCGCGGAATATCCATCAGCGTGGCGCGGGCGCGCGGCGTATAGACCACCGCGCCGGAGACGAAATAGGCGGACGCGCCGGGAATGGCGAGCAGCGCGGCGGAGAGCAAGCCGCCACTGGAAGACTCGGCGATAGAAATGGTCTCGCCCCGCGCCTTCAGGCGTTCGGCGATTTTTTCCGCAAGCGGCAATAGAGTCTGCATCGGTATTTCCCCAACCGACACAGTAAAGGCATTTCATGGCTCGCCAATAGAGCAATTCGCGAAAGCCAATCGCCTCCCCCTCGTGGGGAGGCCGAAATTTGCACTTCGCAAATTTCGGGTGGGGGGAAGTGGAAAATACCGCCCCCCACCCGGATCCCCCGGAACAAGTCCGGGGTCTCCGACCTCCCCACAAGGGGGAGGTGATTGCGTTAAACTGAACACGGACAGATTGGATTCGCCCCCATGCACAAAGGCCGCCTCGAAGCGTTCAGCGATGGGGTGATCGCAATCATCATCACCATCATGGTGCTGGAGCTGAAACGGCCCGAAGACGTGTCGTTCGCCGCGCTCCTCGCCATCGGGCCGCATATCCTGATCTATGCGCTCAGCTTCATCTATGTCGGCATCTACTGGAACAACCATCACCACATGCTGCACGCCGCCAAAAGCGTGAGCGGCGGCATCCTCTGGGCGAACCTGCACCTGCTGTTCTGGCTGTCGCTGGTGCCGTTCACCTCCGAATGGATGGGCGAGCATTACGCCAGCGCCTGGCCCGTGGCCGCCTATGGCGCGGTGCTGCTGCTCACCGGCGCGGCTTACATGCTGCTCGCGCGGCTGTTCGTCCTGCACGAAGGACCGGGATCGGTGCTGGCCCGCGCGATGGGGCGCGACACCAAGACCACCGTGTCGCTTGTCGCCTATCTCGCCGCCATCGTTCTGGCGTTCGTGGCGCCCTATATCTCGCTGGCGCTCTACGCCGCCGTCGCGCTGATCTGGCTGATCCCCGACCGCCGCGTCGAGCGCGCGATGGCGGGTAGTTAGAAACAGTTTTGGTTTGGGTGACTCAAAAATTTCTCCAACCAACCCGTGTCATGGCCCGCCGGAGTGCGGGCCACCCAGTTGGAGGCGGCAAGCTATCGAATTTGAAACGCAGACGCCGTGTTCTTTCTTGCTCGATTACAGAAGACGTCACCTGGGTGGCCCGCACTCCGGCGGGCCATGACAAGTGAGTTTGTGATTCCGTTCAAATCAAATTGGTCCAGGCGCCATCACTCCGCGAAGCCCACGAACACCGCGGCCTCGTCCACCGATTTGCGGCGCGAGAGGACGGCGTTGGCCGGGAAGCTGTCGTCCGGGTAGCCCATGGCGATGCAGATCATGATCACCTGATCGTCGGGGATGCCCGCATGCTCGCGCACCACGGGCGATTGCATGATGCCCTGGCTGTTGATCACGCACCCCAAGCCCCGCGACCACGCCGCGTTCACCAGCGCATTGGCGACGCCGCCGCAATCGAACGGCGCGATGTCGCCGCCGTGGATGGAGCGGTCAGAGGTCACCACCACCGACACCGGCGCATCGAACTGGCGGAAACCGCGCAGCACCCAATCCTGCCGCTT
>JAFECN010000016.1 GCA_018242145.1 Pseudomonadota bacterium | reverse complement strand
GCGCTCGATCGTGGCGATCGCCCGCGGGGCTTCGTCGGAAGCATCGGTGCCGGCGAGCGCGCGGATCCACGCGGCGACCAGCGCGGGTGCTGCGCTGAACGGCTCGGTGCGTTGGCGGCGGCACCATTGTCCCCACAGCGCCAGGTCCGAGCGGAAGGCGCGGCGGGTGTTGCGCGACCAGCCGCGCATCGCCGCATCGAGCAGGGCGGGATCGAACGCTGCCCCCTGCCCTGCCAGCGTGCGCACGTCAGCAATCAGGTCAGCGGGCTCGGCGGAGAGCGGAACGAGCGCACGGGAGGGCGGCGTTTTCGGCATCGCCGCGAGGTTAGCGCGGCGCATCTACGTTGTATAGAGTGGTGATAAGGTTCCATTATCAACATTGCTAGAGAATGCACATGGACGGAAAGAACGCCTTACGTCTATAATTATCCTATGGCACGCCCTCCCCTGCCCTTTACCGCGCTGCTCTGGACGCCCGATCTGGTGACCGCGCTCGGCGATGCCATGACGGCAATCGCCCGGCTCGATGCCCGGGTTTGCGCAAGTTCTCTCCAGCCAGCCTGGACCTTGCGCGACAGTTGGCAAGGCTACGCCACCGCGCTCAGGCTGCAGAAGTTCGCCATCGAGGAAATCGACATTATTGCTGCTGAATGCGGCATTCGCCTCGCCCGGCGCGAGCCGCCGGTGTGAACGGACAGAATAGACTGCAGTGTGCTGCGTGTGCGAAATCCCGCTGAAGGACAGAGAGCACTGCAGCGTCACCCCGGCCATCAAACCCGGCGGCTTGCCAGCAGCCGCGCTGCCGCATTGGAGGCGGGTGCGAGCCGGCGGCCATAGCGTAGTGCGGTCCCAACCGAGGACCAGCGCAAGGCTTGCGCAATCGGACCTGCATCTTCGCCGCTGGCGAACAGGTCCTGGGTCAGCCCCACTCGCAGCGAATGTGTACTCAGACTATCGAGCGCATACTCGAGATCCTCGCCCATCAGATCGACGAGCCCCATGTCCGCCGCCGCAAGCGCACGCTTGCGGATGATCGACCGCACCGCCGCAACCGTCAGCGCGGCGTCGCCGATAACGAAGGTGACGCTAGCCTGCCGGGCGGGAATGGCCGCCATGCGATTTCGGTCGACTGATGCGTTGTACGCGAGATCACCAAAGGCGAGAGCTCGGCGGCCGGAGTGACCTTTCGTGCGGATCACACCGACGCGTCGGAACAATGGCCCCTTTCGGATCGAGGCAGCCTCTCGCCAGAGGAAAATCCGCCGCATGGTTTCGCAGGACGCCCAAACTGAGGCCCCCTGCCCTTCCTGATCAGTCTTCGAGCGATCAATATCGAGCAGCCCGCTGCCATCATCCTGGACTTCGAGCGCCTCGACCGTTGCTTCCAGAAGTTCAGACACGCGCAGACCGGCATCGTACCCCAGCGACAGCAGTGCCGCGTCACGCAAGCCCGGAAGGTCGGTCCCACACGCTTCCATCAAAGCCGCCAGCGTGAACCCCTTGATAGGCGCACTCCCGATTGCTTCCCCGAGCCGTAATCCGGCGGCCTGCCGCTGCCCCTTGCCCTGGCGGCGGCGCAGGCCCTTCATCGTATCGCGCACCAGCGAACTCGAGACGGCGCTTGGGGCACCGAGCAGACCATGGACGGTCGCCACCGTCGCCAATTTGCGGGCGATGGTCGCCGGCTTCTGGCGCCTGGCTTCAAGGTGGTCGATCCACTCGACGAGCTTTTCGGCCGAAGCAGGAAGGCCCGCGCCGGCATGTCCGCTTGCGAACAGCGCATAGCTTTCGAGATCGCAGGTCATCGCGCGCAGCGTCGCCGTGCTGCGCGCCTCGAGCGCCTTGGTGAAATTGACTTTGGCGACGGTGGTATCGCTGTCGATGATACTGGAGAGGACGGCGACGAACCGCTCGACCGTCGACAATCCCGGCCTGGCCCGCCGCTTCGGCAGTCGCGCTTCGCCCGGCGCGAGCACGGTGATAATCTCGCCTTCTGGCACCAGCTTGCTGGCGGAAGGGTTGAGAGGTGCCGCCAAGGCCATTTTGCGCTTCATCGGCACCGAATACCAGGGGTCACCTCAAAGTTTGTTCGTCAGACAACGGTAAGCCGGACAAAGCGCGAACACGCTCGATATTACGTCTGCTTTGCAGCGCAAATGCCAACGATCGCAACCACGGCTAACCTCTCTGCTCGGAACAATTCCGACTCAGCGGAGGAGAAACATGGCACGCCGCAATTTGCTCACGCGCGATGAGCGCGAACGGCTTTTCGAGCCCAGAACCGATCACTTCTCGGTCGTGCGGAATTACACGCTGCCTCCCGAAGACCTCGAAATGATCGGCAAGCGACGCAGCGATGCTAACCGGATTGGCATCGCTGCGCACCTGGCAATGTTGCGGCATCCCGGCTTCGGGTTGCAGATGGACAATGACGTCCCGGCACCGGTGATCGACTACCTCGCAGCCCAGATTTTCGTTCCCAAGGAAGCATTCCAGGTTTACGGCCAACGCCCGCAGACGCGTACCGATCACGCAGCGCTTGCTGCGGAACATCTGGGCCTCAGAAATTTCCGGCGCGAGGATATTGCCTACGCAATCCAGCTGGCTGCTCGCGCCGCCGCGCGAAGCGATCGAGGAGAGACCATTGTCCGCGCGTTGATGGATGGGCTGAAGGCCAAGCACTTCATCCTGCCATTTCCCGACACGATCGAACGGGCGGGGCTTGCGGGGCGCGCCCGAGCCCGCAAGCAGGCCGCATTCGACTTGGTGGCCGAACTGGACGACGAAACATTGGAGCGCCTCGATGCCCTGCTGGTGTCCGCCGAAGAGTTCGGGATGACGCCATTGGCATGGCTCAGGGACATTCCCGGTGCTCCATCCACCAGGAACATCAAT
>JAFECN010000169.1 GCA_018242145.1 Pseudomonadota bacterium | reverse complement strand
CGCTGACCATCGCGTCCGGCGGGCTGCATTCGACGGCCTACGAACTGGTGGCGAAAAAATCCGGCCTGTTCGGCGAACAGGACGAACTGCGCGTCTCCTTCACGCAGCCGCTCCATGTCGACAACGGCACGCTGCAATACCAGGAGGTGGAAGTGACCGACCGCGACACCGGCACGCTCGGCGCGGTGACGCAGAGCTGGAACATCTCCGGCCATCGCGAGCACCGCATGGAGGCGATTTACGCCGTGCCGGTGCTGGACGGCCGCGCGCAGGTTTCGGGCTTCGGCCTCGTGGACATGAACCCGCCCGAACGGAGCGGCCGCGCCGTTTCCCTCTCTGCTGGTGCCCAGATCCAGCTCAACCTCTGACGCCCCAGAAAACACCGCCGGATACCCCTCCTGGTCCGGCGGTGTTTTCGTTTCCCGCCACAGGGCCTTCCGCCGCAGATGCACGCCGCCGCGCCGAACGCTGGAGCGTAAGTCGTTATTCGTCCGTCACGAGAGAGTACGACGTGCTTCGGCCGCCGGCGGCATTCTTCGTCAGTATGCCTTTGGCTTCGAGATCGTCGATATCGCGGCCGGCGGTCGCTTGCGACGATTTCGTGAGCTTGGCCCACTTCGAGGATGTCAGCTTGCCTTCGAAGCCGTCGAGCAGACGATTGATGACGAGGCGCTGGCGTTCGTTCAGCGCGGCGCCGGCATGCTTCTCCCAGAACTTCGCTTTGGCCAGCACGTCGCCGAGAGTTTCTTCGGCGCCGGCGAAGGCGCGATCGAGACAACCCAGGAACCATTCCAACTGCGGCGTGATGTCGAGGTTGCCTTTCTGCGTTTCCTCCAGGCAATCGTAGTACGTGTTACGCTCGCGCTGAATCTGCGCCGAGATGCTGTAAAAGCGTTGCGATGTGTTTTCCGAACGCGCGAGCGCCATGTCCGCGATGGCGCGCGCGATGCGTCCGTTGCCGTCCTCGAACGGATGGATGGTGACGAACCAGAAATGCACGAGGCCCGCTTTCAGGACGGGATCGATATCCGATGATTTCTTGTCTTCGAACCACTTGAGGAATGCGCGCATTTCTGCCGGAACGCGCTTGGCCGGCGGGCCTTCGAAGTGGACACGCTGTTTTCCTTCCGGGCCGGACACGACCTCGATCGGTTCGGTTCGCCACTGCGCCACTTTGATCCGGCGCATGCCACTCCAACCGGTCGGAAACAGCGCTGCATGCCAACCGAAGAGACGATCTTCGGTGAGCGATTTGTCGTAGTTGCGCGTGGCGTCGAGGATGACGTCGACGATGCCCTCGACATTGCGGTCGATGGTGGCGGTGAGCGCACCGGCATCCATGCCAAGTCGACGCGCGATCGAGGAGCGGACTTGATCCTTGTCGAGCACCTCGCCTTCGATCTCCGACGACTTGACCGCTTCTTCGGTCAGCGTTCGCAGCATAGCCTCTTCGCGCAACTTGAAACCCAAACCCTCCATGCGACCGAGCAGGCGGCCTTGATGGTGGCGGACGGTGGCCAACTTGGCGGCCACGGATTTTTCCGCCCAGCGGAAGTGCGGCCAGTCTCCAAGTTCGTGGATATAGGTCGGCATATTCCCCTCATGTAATGAGGAGAATATAGAGGTTATTCTGCTCATATACAAGACCATTCAACTCACAGAATGAGGAGAATAATGAGTATGACCTCCTCATCCTAATAGCTCGAATTCGAGTCCGACGGGCTTACTGGCGGGGTTGAGCGGCTGTTGCTTTCCTTCTGAGGTCGATTCCGCGAAAATCGACCGGAGACCGGTTCAAACCATCAGCAGGGTCCAAAACTATAGCGTAGCAAAATCAAGTAGATAGGATCAAAATGTTACTGCTGATCGATAACTATGACAGCTTCACCTACAACCTCTTCCACTATCTGGGAGAGCTGGGGGCGGATGTCGTCGTCAAACGCAATGACGAACTCACTGCCGAGGACGCGCTGGCGCTGAGGCCGGAGGCCATCGTTCTGTCGCCCGGTCCCTGCACGCCCAACGAAGCGGGCATCTGCCTCGACCTCATCAAAAAGGCCAACGGCCAAATGCCGATCCTCGGCGTGTGCCTGGGGCATCAGGCCATCGGTCAGGTTTATGGCGGCAGCATCGTGCGCGCGCCGGAGCCGATGCACGGCAAGGTCAGCCGCATCCATCACACCGGCAAAAGCGTTTTCCGCGGCCTCAACAACGATTTCGAGGCGACGCGCTATCACTCCCTCACCATCGCGCCGGATTCGGTGCCCGCATCGCTGGAGGTCACCGCGACCAGCAGCGACGGCGTGATCCAGGGCGTGATGCACAAGAGCCATCCGGTTCACGGCGTGCAATTTCATCCCGAGAGCATCGCCAGCGAGAACGGCCACGCGCTCTTGCGCAACTTCCTCACCATCGCGCAGGAATTCGCGCGCGTTCCGGCATGAGCGATGGCAACGCCTTCGCGCCCTATCTGAAACGTCTGAATGCGGGGCAGACGCTGAGCGCCGCCGATTCCACCGGCGCGTTCGGCGCCATCATGTCCGGCGCGGTGCGCGAAGACGACATGGCCGCGTTCCTCACGCTTCTCGCGCGCCGCATGCCGACGGTGGATGAGGTGGTGGGCGGCGTGCGCGCCATGCGCGCGGCCATGCGCAAGATCGAAGCGCCCGCCGGCGCCATCGACCTGTGCGGCACCGGCGGCGACGGCCACAACACGTTCAACATTTCCACCGCGACGGCGTTCGTCGTGGCGGCCTGCGGCGTGCCGGTGGCCAAGCATGGCAATCGCGGCGCCTCTTCGCGCTCCGGCACGGCAGATGTTCTGGAAGAACTCGGCGTGAAGATCGACATGGAGCCTGTGGCGGCCGAAGCCTGTCTGGCCGAGACGAATTTCTGCTTCCTGTT
>JAFECN010000168.1 GCA_018242145.1 Pseudomonadota bacterium | reverse complement strand
CGA
Source organism: Pseudomonadota bacterium (assembly GCA_018242145.1). GTDB lineage: Bacteria > Pseudomonadota > Alphaproteobacteria > Micropepsales > Micropepsaceae > Rhizomicrobium. Next base: position 31,239 of record JAFECN010000168.1, on the reverse strand, counting down.
ACGCGGCGGCGCCGATAAAGGCGATGATCGGCGCCGCGAGAAAATAGATCTGGTCCGCGCCATAGACCCGCGGATTGTGTTTCTTGATCCGGCCAAGCAACCACAGCAGCGCGAAGCCCGCGAGCCCGAACAGGATGCCAAAACCGGCTTGCGCGCCGAGAAAGCCAATAGTCTCCGGCGTGGCCAGCGCGGCATAGGCGGCGGCAACGGTCATGCCGGCGAGCGGCAGTTTCAGGAATGCGGAAACCAGCAGCGTTCCCACCACGTCGTTCAACGCGCTTTCCGCAATCACGATGTCCTTCGCGTCGGCGCGCTTGAATTTTACGCCCTGCAACACCGGAATAATCGATGCCGGGTCGGTGGAGGCCAGAATGCCGCCCAGCAGGATGGCCACCAGCGCCGTCACCGGAAATCCGAGCGCGCCGCTGGCCGCGAGCGTGACATGCGAAAGCGCGAAGCCGGTCAGCAGCACGCCGGGAAACGCCAGCAGCGCGATCTTCACGAACAGGCGCAGGAAATCGCGCAGCGGCATTTCCAGACCGCCGCTGAAGAGGATGATCGCCGCGCTGGCGGTCACCAGCGCCGCCAGCATGGTGGGGTTGTCGACAATCGGCGCGAAGAAGGCGTGGCCCGCGATGCCCAGCGCGATGGCCGCGACGAAGGACGGAATCGGGGTTCCCTTCGTCGCGTAGAAGCTGACGAAGCTGCAAACGGCGAACAGCGCGACGGGCATCAGGATCGGCTCGGTCGGCGCGTCTTCGAGATGGCGGATATGCTCCATGATCTGCGCCCCGAACAGGTTCGACACCGCCGCCAGCGCCGAGACGCCCAGAACGAGCCAGAGATAGGGCAGGCGCGACGAGGCCGCGCCCTGTTTCGATTCCGTCATCGCTTCCGGCTCTGCATGGCCCCACAATCTTTCGGACGGAAAACACTAGGCAAAGACGGCGCCGATGTCACAGCAAACCGGCATCTGCCGTCACGCCGTGCTGAAGCGCGTTTCCAGAAGGTCGACTTCGCTTACCAGCTTGCGCGCGGTTTCTTCCGAAATCCGGCGGGCGCGCGCGAGGCGATAAATCTCGTTGCGCTCCGCCCGCAGGGCCGAGAGCCGCAGCCGGCGCTCGATGTTCTCCAGCTTGCGCTGGTGCACGCCATCGTCGCCGGTCTTGGACAGGCCGTTTATACGCTGGCGGTAAAGTTCGACGATCCGCGCGCCGGCCTCGGGATAAAGGTCGTTGATCTTGGTGCCCGCCTCTTCGCGCAGCGCATGCTCCACGGCTTCGATCGCGGCCTTTGCGGCGGCCACGCGCGTAAGATCCTCTTCGGCCTGCTGCGAAGGCTCCGGCGGAATCTCCAGATTCTTCAAAAGGCGCGGCAGGCCCACGCTTGCCGAAACCAGCGAAACGATGATGACGCCCGCCGCCAGGAACACCGCCAGTTCGCGCGCAGGGAACGGATCGCCATTGGGCATGAGCAGAGGCAAGGTCAGCACGCCGGCCAGCGTGATCGCGCCGCGCACGCCGGCCAGCGACGCCGCCATGATGAGGCGCCAGCTCGGCGCATAGGAGGTTTCCTGACGATGCGTGGCGCGCGCGAGGGTGAAGCGCAGCGAGGCCCACACCCAGAGGAAGCGCAGCAGCGCCAGCGCGGCGGTGATCGCCACGACATAGACCGCCAGCCACGCCACGTCGCGATGGCCGGTATCGCGCACCACGCGAACCGCGCCCATCACGATCTGCGGCAATTGCTCGCCCAGCAGCACGAAGATGATGCCGTTGGCGGCGAAGGCCACCGTGTCCCACACCGCGTTGCGGCGCATGCGCGTTTGCGCCGCCGCCTGGCCGCTCTGCTCGGCATAGCCCATGCTGACGCCGGCGGCGACGGCGGCCAGAATGCCCGAGCAGTGGAATTCTTCGGCCACCAGATAGGCGCCGAACGGGATGAGCAGGCTGATGAGGACCTGCGCGCCCGGCTCCTCGCCGAAATGGCGGAACACCCAGTTCTTCGCCGTTACGATCACCCATGTCACCGCCCAGCCGATGAACAGCCCGCCCAATGCCAGCCAGACGAACGTGCCCAGCGCATCGGTGAGCGAAAACGCGCCGGTCAGGGCGGCGGCTACCGCGAACCGCATGCAGACAAGGCCCGATGCGTCGTTGAGCAGGGATTCGCCTTCGAGGATGTGCAGCAACCGCCCCGGAATGGGCACGCGCTTGGCGATGGCGGACACGGCGACCGGATCGGTGGGCGACAGGATAGCCGCGAGCGCGAACGCCACCGCCAGCGGCATGGACGGGATCATCCAATGCACGAAATAGCCGACGCCCAGAACCGTGAAGACGACAAGGCCCAGCGCCAGTTCCAGAACCGTCCAGCGGTCGCGCAGCAGCCGTTCTTTCGGAATGCGCCAGCCGTCCAGGAACAGAAGCGGCGGCAGGAACACGAGGAAGAAGATTTCCGGGTTCAGCACCACGCCCAGATTGCCGAACGCATCGACGAACGCGCCCAGCGCGATCTGGACCAGCGGCAGGGGCAGGGGAAGCCGGGATATGCGCGCGATCGCGCCGCTGAGGACGACGGCTGCCAGCAACAGCAGAACGATTCCGGTTGTTTCCAAAACGCTTCCTTCGAAGGGGCGGGCGCGAATCTAAAACAAAACGGCCGCCGGTGTCTCTCCGGCAGCCGTTGTTACTTTCAGGATAATGCGATCAGGCGGCTTTCGGCGCGAAGCCGAGAACGGCCTTCACTTCGAGGAATTCCTCGAAGCCGAACTCGCCCCATTCGCGGCCGGTGCCGGACTGCTTGTAGCCGCCGAACGGCGCATTCATCTCGCCGCCCGCGCCGTTGATGTGCACGTTGCCGGCGCGGATCTGCGACGCCACCTTGCGGGCGTGGTCGATGTCGCCCGACTGCACATAGCCGGAGAGGCCATAAGGCGTGTCGTTCGCCATCTTGATGGCGTCGGCTTCGCTTTCATACGGCAGGATGGTGAGCACCGGCCCGAAGATCTCTTCGCGCGCGATGGTCATGTCGTTCGACACGTTCGCGAAGATCGTGGGGCGGACATAGTAGCCGCGGTTCAGGCCTTCCGGACGGCCGAGGCCGCCGGTGACGAGCGTGGCGCCTTCGTCGATGCCCTTCTTGATGAGGCCCTGGATCTTGTTGAACTGCGTCTCGCTGACCACCGGGCCCATCGTGGTGCCTTCGGCGAACGGATCGCCGACCTTCACGCTTTCGGCGGCGGATTTGGCGAACTGTGCGGCCTGATCGTGCTTGGCCTTCGGCACGAACATGCGCGACGGCGCGTTACAGGACTGCCCGGTGTTCTGCATCATGTGCATCACGCCGCGCACGACCGCCTTCTGAAGATCGGCGTCGTCGAGGATGATGTTCGGCGACTTGCCGCCCAGTTCCTGCGCCACGCGCTTCACCGTATCGGCGGAGGCCTTCGCCACCGCGATGCCCGCGCGCGTCGAGCCGGTGAACGACATCATGTCAATGCCCGGATGCGACGACATCGCCTCGCCGACGGACGGGCCGTCGCCGTTGATGAGGTTGAACACGCCCGGCGGCACGCCCGCTTCGTCCAGCACTTCCGTCCAGAGGATCGCGTTCATCGGCGCGATTTCGGAGGGCTTCAGGATCATGGTGCAGCCGGCGGCCAGCGCGGGCACGACCTTGCAGGCGATCTGGTTGATCGGCCAGTTCCACGGCGTGATCATGCCGACGACGCCGATGGGTTCGCGGCGGATGGCATAAGAGCCCTTCACCTGCTCGAACTCATATTCCTTCAGGATCTTGATGCCCTGCGCGAGGTGGCCCATGCCGATGGCGGCCTGGGCATTCTGGGAAAGCGACAACGGCGCGCCCATCTCCATGGAAATGGCTTTGACGATATCGCCGTAGCGCTTCTGATAAACGGCAACGATCTTCTCCAGCAGCGCCACGCGCTCTTCGCGGCTCGTCTGCGAGAAGGTGTCGAACGCCTTGCGCGCGGCGGCGACCGCCTTGTCGACATCGGCCTTGGAGCCCATGCTGATCTTCGCAAAGGGTTCCTCGTTCGCCGGATTGATGACCTCAAGCGTTTTCGGCGTCACGGGATCGACCCATTTGCCGTCGATGTAGAATTTCAGCTTCTCTTCCATTGGTTTTCTCCCGTGAGGCTTTTGTGGAAATATCGGCTCCCCGGAGTATAGCCGCACCCCAGCACAGGCGCGCAAGCGGCACAGAGAGGACAAATAATCCATGTCATTGGCAGGGAAAGCATGCATCGTCACCGGCGGCGCCGGAGCCTTGGGATCGGCCGTCTGCAAGGCGCTTTCCGGGGCGGGCGCGAAGGTGATGGCCATCGACCATGGCGTTCTGCCCGCCGAGCAGCCGGGCCTCGGCAATGTCGATCTTGCAGACGCCGCCCGGGCCAGCGCTGCCATCGACAAGGCGGTCGCGGAGATGGGCGGGCTTTACGCGCTTATCAACATCGCGGGCGGCTTCCGCTGGGAAAAGCTTTCCGGCGGCAGCCTCGACACCTGGGATTTCCTATACACCGTGAATGTGAAGACCGCGGTGAACGCCTGCCAGGCAGCGCTGCCGCATCTGCTCAAAGCGAAGAACGGGCGCATCGTGAACATCGGCGCGGCGGCCGCCGCCAAGCCCGCAGCGGCGGGCATGGGCGCCTATACGGCTTCCAAGGCCGCCGTGCTGAAGCTGACGGAGTCACTCGCGGACGAGGTGAAGGACGACGGCATCACCGTGAACGCCATCCTGCCCACCACCATCGACACGGCGACCAACCGCAAGGACATGCCGAAATCCGATTTCTCCAAATGGGTGAAGCCGGAAGAGATCGCGGCGCTGATCGAATATCTGCTGTCGCCCGCGGCCTCCGCCGTCACCGGCGCGAGCATTCCTGTCGCGGGCCGCGTCTGATGCCGGTCGCCGTCACATGGGAAGACATGGCGCTGCGCATCGCGGCGGCGGTGATCGCGGGCGGCCTCATCGGGCTCGACCGTGGCATGCGCGGACGCATCGCGGGCCTGCGCACCACCATTCTCATGTGCCTCGCCGCCGCTGGCGCGATGATCGAAGCCAACATGATGCTGGGCGTGACGGGGCACAGCGCGGCCTCCTTCACGATGATGGATGCGCTGCGCTTTCCGCTCGGCATCCTCTCCGGCGTCGGCTTCATCGGGGCGGGCGCCATCGTGCGCCGCGACAAGCTCGTCACCGGCGTGACCACGGCGGCGACGATGTGGCTGGTCACCGTCATCGGATTGATCTTCGGCGCGGGCCTCTTTCTGCTCGGCACGGTCGTGACGGTCGTGGCCGTGATCGTGTTGTCGGGGCTGAAATATGTCGAGCCGCTGCTCTATCGCGAGCACCGCGGCGATCTCACCATGCGGCTGGATAGCAACGGCCCCTCGAACGAGGAAATCCGCGCCACCTTCGAGAAGGCCGGATTCAAGCCGGTAACATTCTCTGTGAGCCTCGCGGAAGAGCGTGTCGTGCGCTGCCGGCTGCGCTGGTATTCCAGCCATGGGCAGGGTTTGCCGCCCGCGATGATTCAATCCTTCGCCGACCGCGCGGGCGTGCTGGCCGTCGATTGGGAGCCGGAAGAAGCGGGGCATCTGTCCGATTGAAAAAGAAACGGGCCGCCCGGAAAACCGGGCGGCCCGTTCCTGCGTGATCACGCGGCTGACTCTATACCCTGCCGAGCAGCACCAAAATCAGGACGATCACCAAAATGAGTCCGAGGCCGCCCGAAGGGTAATAGCCCCAACCGGAGCTATAGGGCCAAGACGGCAACGCGCCCAAAAGCAGCAAAACGAGAATCACAATAAGAATGGTTCCGAGCACGAGGCCCTCCCGTCATCTGTCCATGCAGGGAGATAACTCCCGCACCGGTGGCAGAGTTCCCGTACCGCGCCGGGATTCGGCTACTCGATGGCCCGCCAGGCGTGGCCGTCTTCGCGCAGAAGTTCGTCGGCCGCTTTGGGGCCCGCGCTGCCGGCCTTGTAGTTCGGAAAATCCGTCGGCTTTTCCTCGGCCCAGGCCTTGAGGATCGGATCGACAACGGCCCATGCCGCCTCCACCTGATCGGCGCGCTGAAACAGCGTGCCGTCGCCGGTGAACACGTCATAAAGCAGCGTCTCGTAGCCCACGGCGGGCGCGGCCTTGAACCAGTCCTTGTAATTGAAGTTCAGCGCCACGCTGTCCAGCACCATCTCGGTGCCCGGTTGTTTGGCGTTGAAGTGCAGGCAGATGCCTTCATCCGGCTGGATGCGCAGCACCAGCCAGTCCGATTTCATCTCTTCGGTCTTGGTTTCGCGGAACAGCGCATAGGGCGCGCGCTTGAAGCGGATGGCGATTTCGGTGGAGCGCCTGGTCATGCGCTTGCCGGTGCGGATGTAGAACGGCACGCCCGCCCAGCGCCAGTTGTCGATGCCCAGCTTCATCGCGACATAGGTTTCGGTCGCGGAATCCTTCTTCACCCCGTCCTCGCTGCGATAAGCCCGCACCGCCTCGTCGCCGATCTTGCCCGCGCCATATTGCCCGCGCACGACATCGCTCGTCGTCAGTGGATGCATGGCCTTGAACACGTCGGCCTTGCGCGCGCGCACGACATCGGCGTCGAAAGAGGAGGGCGGCTCCATCGCCATCATGGCGACAAGCTGGAAGAGGTGGTTGGGAACCATGTCGCGCAATGCGCCGGTGACTTCGTAGAAGCCCGCGCGTTCCTCCACGCCCACGGTCTCCGCCACGGTGATCTGCACATGATCGATGCGGTCGCGGTTCCAGATCGGCTCGAACAGCCCGTTGGCGAAGCGCAGCGCCAGGATGTTCTGCACCGTTTCCTTGCCGAGGAAATGATCGATGCGGAAAATCTGATGCTCGTCGAGCTGCTTGCGGATGCGCGCGTTCAGTTCCTTGGCGGATTTGAGATCGTGGCCGAACGGCTTTTCGATCACCACGCGCCGCCAATGCTTGCCGTTCTGCTTCAGGAGTCCGGCATGGCCCAGCCCGTCCACCACCGTGCCGAAGAAGCGGTCGGCCACCGCCAGATAGAACAGCGCATTGCCGTCGAGCTTGTATGCCTTGTCCATTTTGGCGAGTTCGGCGCCGAGGTCCGAATAGGTCTTGTCCTTGGTGAAGTCGGCGGTGAGATAGTGGAAATTGGCGGAGAGCTTTTTCCACACTTTCTCGTCGATCTTCTTCTCCTTGGCTTCGCCCTTGCTTTGGGTGAGCGATTCCATGAAATCGTGAAGATCGTCTCGCCACTGTTTCGCGGTGCAATTGTTGTGATCGACGCCGAGCAGCGCGAAATTTTTCGGCAACTGGTTCTGCCGCGCCAGATTGTAGAGCGCCGGAATGACAAGGCGCTTGGTGAGATCGCCATGCGCGCCGAACAGCACCATGGCGCAGTTGGGAGGGGTCTTCGCCATCTTGCCGGTCACGTCTTCGGTTTGTCGGCGAGGCCGTGGCTTTCCAGCGCCCCTTCCACATGGCCGCCGAACTGCGCGCGCATGGCGGAAAGAAGCTTCTCGCCGAAATTGTGCTCCACGCGGCTGCGGAAGCGGGCGTAGAGCGCGGCGGACAGCACATTGGCCGACACCGCTTCCTCGATCGCCGCGTTGATCGTCCAGCGGCCTTCGCCGGAATCGTCCACATCGCCCTTGAAGGCGCTTAGTTGCGGGTCCTTCGCCAGCGCGATGGACGACAGGTCGAGCAGCCATGAGGCGATCACGCTGCCGCGCCGCCACACCTCGGCGATGTTGGGAAGATTCAGATCGAAGCGTTCGTCTTCCGGCAGGTCCTTGTGCGCGCGCCCCTGCAGAATGTCGAAGCCCTCCGCATAGGCCTGCATCAATCCGTATTCGATGCCGTTGTGAACCATTTTCACGAAATGGCCCGCGCCGTTCGGCCCGGCATGGATATAGCCCTGCTCGGCGCGCGGATCGCCGTTGAAGCCGGGCGTGCGGTCGATCGTGCCGAGCCCCGGCGCCAAGGCCTTGAAGATGGGATCGAGGCGATCCACCACCGCCTTTTCGCCGCCGATCATCATGCAATAGCCGCGCTCCGGCCCCCAGATGCCGCCGGAGGTACCGCAGTCGATATAATGAATGCCCTTGGCCTTCAGCAGCTTGGCGCGGCGGATATCGTCCTTCCAGAACGAATTGCCGCCGTCGATGACGGTGTCGCCTTCGGAGAGGATTTCGCTCAGCGCCAGCACGGTTTCTTCGGTGGCATGGCCCGCCGGCAGCATTACCCACACCGCGCGCGGCGCATCCAGCTTCTTGGCGAAGTCTTCCAGCGAGGCCGCGGGTGTCGCGTTCTCTTTCGCCAGATCGTCGATGGCTTTCCGATTGCGGTCGTAAACGACCACCGCATGCCCCGCCTTCATCAGGCGGCGGGAGATATTGCCGCCCATGCGGCCCAGTCCGACCATTCCTAGCTGCATTACGAAAGCGCCTCTTCAAAAGCCTTGGTGAGCGATGCCAGCCCCGCATCCGCATCCTTCATATGCAGGCGCAGCGCGCGCCGCTTGCGCTCTTCGAGCACCGCGAAATCGCCCAGCGCCTGCGCCTTCTCCACCACGCCGAACGTGGCCTTGCGGCCGGGGATGGCGAGGTCGTTCTTGTGGTCGGTGGTGAGCGTCAGGAACACGCCGCTGTTGGGGCCGCCTTTGTAGGCTTGCCCCGTGGAGTGCAGGAAGCGCGGGCCGAACTCGAAGCAGGTGGCGTTCTTGAACTTCGCGCGCAGTTTGCGGCGAATCTTCTGCAGCACCGCGTCGTGCGCCTCGTTCAGCGCGACATAGGCGAGGAGGGCGAAATAGTCGCCGTCCTTCAGTTGCGCCAGATGGTTCTTCAATATCTCGCCCAACGAACCGCCCTTGCCGTTGCCATAGGCCGCGATGCTGTCGCCGCTCCAGAACGGCGTGCCTTCGTCCAGCTTGCCGGTCTTTTCATAGGCGTCGGTCAGCTTGCGCGCGGCGACCTTGGCGGCTTCCACGTCCGGCTGGTCGAACGGATTGATCTTCAGCACCATGCCCGCGAAGGCGATGGCCATTTCGCAGAGATAGAAGATCTGTCCGATCTGGTAGCTGTCCTCGACGGTGATGCGCACGGTCGGATGGCCGGCCTTCTCCAGCGCGGCCACCGTGTCGGTGTGATCCTCGTCGCCCGCGATGCGCAGATTGATGAACACGCGGTCGTCGCCATAGGACGACGGCGCGCCGACGGGCTCGCGATCGACCGGGATCAGCCCCTTGCCCTGCTTGCCGGTGGATTCCGCGATGAGCTGTTCCAGCCATGTGCCGACACTGGCGAGGCCGTTCGAGGCGAGGATAGTCACCTTGTCGCGCTTGTATGTGTTGGCCAGCACGCCGAGCGCGATGCCCAGCCGCGCGCCGGGGTTGGCGGAGGCGGGCACCAGCAATCCGCTGGAATGCTCGAATTTCTGCGTTTCTTTCAGCAGGCATTCGACATCCAGCCCCATTGCCGCGGCGGGGACGAGCCCGAATTTCGACAGCACCGAATACCGTCCGCCGATGTCTTTCTCGCCGTAAAAGACATGGCTGAAGCCGTGCTCCTTCGCGGTCTTCTCCAGCGACGAGCCGGCATCGGTGATGGCGACGAACTGCTTTCCGGTCTTGCCGGTTTCCGCGAAGAAGTAATCGAACAGGATATTCGGTTCGAGCGTGCTGCCGGATTTCGACGACACGATGAAGCGCGTGCTCTCGATCTTGATCGCCTTGCGCACCGCGCCGATCTGCTCGGGATCGGTGGAATCCAGCACATGCAGATTGGGCCAGCCGCTGCGATGGCCGAAGGTTTCGCGCAGCACCTCCGCGCCGAGGCTCGATCCGCCCATGCCGAGCAGAACGATGTCCGTGGTCTTCGCCGCCTCGACTTCGCCGGCGAAAGCCTTGAGATTGGCAACGTCCTTCACCTCGCGCTCGACCACATCGATCCAGCCGAGCCATTTGTCTTCATCGGCGCCGGTCCAGGCGGAACTGTCTTTCTGCCAGACCTTGCGCGTGTCGCCGCGCGCGTTGCTGGCGGCGATTTCACGGTCGATGTCCTTCTGCGCCTCGCCGAAGCTTTCCTGCACATGCGGCAGCGCGCCGCCCAGAAGCTTCGCGCGCTTCTGCGCCAGCGCGCCATAAAGCTTGTCGGCGGCCTCGGCGAATTTCGCCACGCCGTCCACCACCAGATCGTCGGTGATCTTGTCGAGCGAGATGCCGCCCTTCTTCAGCGTGTCGAGAACCTTGTGCGCGCCATCGACATCCTGCTCGATGGTGTCCGCTTTCGGATTGCCGTGGTCGCGGAACGCATCCATCGTTTCCGGCGGCATGGTGTTCACCGTCATCGGGCCGATCAGCGTGTCCACATAGAGCGTGTCGGAATAGTCCTTGTTCTTGGTGCCGGTGGAGGCCCAGAGCAATCGTTGCGGCCGCGCGCCGCGCTTGGCGAGTTTTTCCCAGCGCGGGCCCGAGAACGTCTTCTTGTACATCTGATAAGCGATGCGCGCGCTGGCGATGGCGGTCTTGCCGCGGATATCGGCGAGCGCCGCATATTTCTTCGGGTCTTCCTGCAGCTTCTTGTTGATGAGGTCGTCCGCCATCGTGTCGATGCGGCTCAGGAAGAAACTGGCGACGCTCGATATTTTGGAAAGATCGTCGCCCTCGGGGCGTTTCTCCAGACCCTCGATATAGGCATCGGCCACGGCCTGATAGGCGTCCAGCGCGAAGAGCAGGGTAACGTTGATGTTGATGCCCGCCGCCGTCAGATCGCGGATGGCCGGAACGCCTTCCTTCGTGCCCGGCACCTTCACCATCAGGTTCGGGCGATGGATGTCTTTCCACAGCGCCTTGGCTTCTTCGATCGTCGGGGCGGTGTCGTGCGCGATATAGGGCGATACTTCGATGGAGATGAAGCCGTCGGCGCCCTTGGTGCGGTCATAGACCGGGCGGAAGATGTCGGCGGAGTCCTGGATGTCCTTGATCGAGAGATTGCGGAAGATCGTTCCGACATCCAGGCCCTGATCGACATAATGCTTGATGTCGTCGTCGTAGGCGGTGCCTTCGGCGAGCGCCTTCTGAAAGATGGCGGGGTTGGAAGTTTCGCCGCCGATGCCGTCTTTCTCGATGGCTTCCGCCGTGCCGCCCTTGCGGATCATGTCGCGGCTCAAAAAGTCGAGCCACACCGATTGTCCAAGTTGTTCGAGCTGTTTCAGGCGGTTCATGTCATGCCCCATGATGTGATGTAAGCGGACGCTGCGGAAAGCGATGTATCATGCATCTTTGCGCGATGCCCTGCGAGTTGACCAATTCTGCGAAAAGGGATGGGCTTGCGCCACCGGTGGAAACGCAAAAATCCCCTGTTTGTTCCTGTCTCCTGCAATGTGACGAAACGCTCATGAAAATCGATCTTCTGTCGCCCGAAAGCTTCGCAAGCGGCCATCCGCTCGCGCAATATCGCTGGCTCCGCGACAATGCGCCCGTGTTCTGGCACGAGGAGCCGAGCGGGCCGGGCTTCTGGGCGGTGACGCGCTACAAGGATGTTTGGACGGTCGATCGCGATTTCCGGAATTTCTCGTCCGAACCCACCGTGATGATTCAAGACCCTGCCGCCGAGCAGGCTTTGGGATTCGGCGGCTACAAGATGATGCTGATGATGGACCCGCCGCAGCACACGGCCTATCGCAAGCTCATCCGCAACGAATTCACCCTGCCGGTATCCGGCCAGCGCACGCCGCGCATGAACGCGCTGGCGCGGCAGATCGTGGACGCGGTGATCGAGACGGGCGAATGCGACTTCGTGAACCAGATCGCGGGCGAGATGCCGTCTTATGTGATCGCCGAACTGCTGGGCATCCCGCTGGACGACGGCCGCGAACTCTACAAGCTCACCGAGGCCATCCACACCGCGCCCGAAGCGCAGGACGCCGGCGCGGGCGCGATGGCGGTGATGAAGATGTTCGAATATGGACGCGGCGTGATCGAAGAGAAACGCGCGCGCCCGAAGGACGATCTCGCCACCAAGCTCCTGCACGCCGAAGTGGACGGCAAGAAGCTGGACGATATCGAATTCCTGCTCTTCTTCCTGCTGCTGGTGGATGCGGGCGGCGACACCACGCGCAACCTTCTCTCCTCCGGCCTGATCGCGCTGTTCGACAACCCGGAGCAGCTTGCCTGGCTCAAGGCCGATCTCGACGCGCGCCTGCCGTCCGCGCGCGAGGAATTGCTGCGCTATACCTCGCCCGTCATCTATATGCGCCGCACCGCAAGGCACGATGTGGTGCTGGGCGGAGAGCAGGTCAAAGAGGGCCAGAAGGTCGTGATGTATTTCGGCGCCGCCAACCGCGATCCGGAAAAGTTCGACGCGCCGGATGTCCTCGATCTTGCGCGCAGTCCCAACGATCACATTGCGTTCGGCACCGGCCCGCATGCCTGCCTCGGCCAGCACATCGCGCGCATCGAGATCGACGCGATCCTGCGCGAAGTGCTCACGCGGCTGGAGGGCCTGAAGATCGGCAAAGCGGAATGGCTTGCGTCCAACTTCATCTCCGGCCCGAAGCATCTGCCGGTCACCTTCAAACCGGCGAAACGCGGGGCTTAATCACCTCCCCCTTGTGGGGAGGTCGATAAACGGCGAGCGCAGCGAAGACGTTTTCGGGTGGGGGGACCGCGCTCGATCGCCCCCCACCCGAAAAAGCTTCGCTTTTTCGACCTCCCCACAAGGGGGAGGTGGTGGATCAGAACTTCTGCTGCACCGAAACGCTCACCATCGGGCTGTTGTCGCCGGTGCGGTTGACGGCGGTGACGTTGCCGTCGCGCGTGCCGCTGTAGAACGTATCCACCTGGCTGCGCGCGCCGCCGATCAACCCGTCGGCATTCAGCGAGACGGTGTATCGGCCGGGATTGTAGGTCACGAAGGCGCCGACGCCGCTATCGGTGCGCAGCGCGGTCATCTGCGCGGGCTGGTAAAAGCGCTGCTCCGTGGCGAGACGCCCTTTCACGCCCCATTCCAGATGATGCGCGTCGTCCTTGTGCGTCAGCTTCACATTCGCCTGCCGCGGCACTTCCCCGGACATGCGGCGCATCTGGCCCGTCACCGGGTCGCGCAGTTGCGACTGGCGCAGCGTGGCCTGCGAGGAGATCGTGGTGCCCGCCAAGCCGTATCCGGCGAGCGGCATGGAGAAGCTGGCATCGAGTTCGCGCCGCGCACCGCCGGAAACGCTCATCGGCGCGGCGGCGCCGTCCGGCGTGAGCCCGAGTTCCGTTGCGCTTTCGATGCGCGCCTGCGTGACGGTCGCCGACAGCGTGCCGCCATTGTCGAAGTCCTGCGACAGCGTCGCTTGGTTGCGCCATTCCCGGTTGGGTTTGATCTCAAGACCGGAATTCGCCCCGGCCGCCTGCGCCAGGGCCGCGAAGTCGTATGCGTTTATCGGCGAAACGGCATCCGTGCTCGCCACCTTCGCCTGCGCGCCGTCCCACAATTGCGCGGTGGCGGAGGCATAAGGCGCGGTGTGATGATATTCGTCGCCCGCATTGGCGGTGCCGTGCGTCGAGACGCTGGCGGTCTGGTTGGCGGCCCCCGCCTTCAGTTCGAGGAACGACACAGGAGACCAGTCCGCGCTGGCGAATGCCTTTTTGTCGTCGGTCGCCACCGTGTTGTTCTGCACGCTGCCGCCCACGGCGACATTGCCCTGCGTCGTCTCCGAATGGCTTTGGCTCACACCCATGGTGACGCCCACGCCCGCGACGGGCTGGCTCGTGACCTTGGCGACGGCGCTGTCGGTTTTGGTGATGGCGCTGGTGCTGGACAGGCCCGCCGGAACCAGCGTTCCGGTCTGCCGCGATTCCTGCATCTCGCTGCTGGCCTGCACCGAAACGCTCACGCCGCCAGGCGCGCTGAAACGGGAATCGACGCCCAGCTTGCGGTCTGTGCGGTCGGCGGAGGCGGAAAGGTCCGGGGGCGCGCTGGTGAACGTCCCGCTCAGCGTGGTGCTGCCGATCGGGGAGTGCAGATCGACGCTGGTGCTGCTCTTTAAGCCGCTGCCGTCGGCATTGGCCGGGCCGCCGCTGACATTCAGCGCGACATCGTTCGGAAGCGGATATGACGAGCTTTGCACGGCAGCGGCGAAGGCCGCGCCGGGGAGGGCAGCGACGGCCAAAGCCGCCCAGTGCCAAACCTTCGACATGCGATCATCCTGAATCTTCCGCGCATCGGCACCGTCTTCAGCGCGTGACGAACTCTAATCACAACCGCGCGCGCGGAACCAGTGACCCTTGCGTGTAATGTGCGACATCTGCACGAACAGGTGTTGCCGCCGTCACCGCGCATGCGGCTGCGTGATCTCCGCTTTCCCATAATGATCGCCGATGCGGCCCTTGCGGATGAAATCGGCCATCATCTGGAAATAGCCCGCCACGAAATGCGTGGAGAGCCGCTCGCCCTTGGGGCTCAGCTCATACTCGGTCATGCCGTGTTCCGCGCCGGGATAGACGGCGAGGGTGTAATCCTTGCCGTCCGCGATCAGCAATTTGATGCGCTTGGAAGTTTCGGCGCTGGGCGCTTCCAGATCGTCGCCGCCGAGGATCCAGAGTTGCGGCGTCGTCGAGGCGCGCAAGGTCGGCATCGGCTCGTAGCGGAACGGGGTGTGGAAATCGAATTGCTTGGTGGCGGCTTCCATCTGCTTCTTGTCGAGCGGCAGGACGAACCACAGGAAATCGCCGTGAACGTCCTTGTACCAGGGTTCGTTCTTGTATTTCTGGCGCAGCGCGTCGAACTTGTCGTAGCCGTCCAGGCTGCGGGTTTCGACGATGGCCTCGCCCGCGCGCGCCAGTTCGAGCGCCTTATTCGTGTCTTCCGCCGAATGGCCGTGGAACTTCATGTCGAGGGCGACACTCTGCTGGTCCTCTTCCAGCACCGTCACCGCGAGGCCAAAACCGATGATCGCGAAATCCACCGGCGATTTGTTCGCGGCAATCGGAATCACCCATCCCGCCTCGCTGCCGCCCTGATAGCCGACGCGGCCCGCGCGTGCGCCCGCAAGCTTGCGCGCCTCGGCCACCGCCGCGATGTCATCGTCCGCGAGCACGTTGAAATCCTGCGTGTATGTGCCGCCGGAGATTCCGGTGCCGCGCTTGTCGAACACGAAGGCACCGATGCCTTGCGCCGGGAACATGCGCTGCAGGGAATAGAAATCGAGCGCGGAGTCGTGTTCGGAGCCGTGGATCAGCACGACCACCGGCACCTTGCCGCTGCCCTTGGGCATCACCAGACGTCCCGCCAGCTTCACGCCGTTGCTGTCGAACGTCGCGTTCTGCACATCGAAGGCGATGCGTTGGCCGGTTTCTTTGCCGAAAGTGATCTCGCCTTTGGCGCAATCGGAGAACGACACCGTCTTGCCGTCCGGCTTGCCGGTCCAGCCCAGCGTACTGGTCCATGTGCCGTCGGCCTGCTTCTTCAGCAGCCCGGTTTCACCGTTCCACAAGCGCCAGCGCAGATTGTCGCCATCCGCGGGCGCAACATCCACCGCCGTGCCGTTGCTCAATCGGTACGATCCGACATGGCAATCCTTCGTGGCGTCTGCCTGTGCTGCGGTTGCGAATGAAACGGCGAAAGCGAGAGCGGCGATGGCTGTGCGCATGGTGCGAAATCCCCGGGACTGCTTTCGGAAGTAGTCAGCCATTCACGCTGCGGCAAGGCAGCCGGCGCATCATCGGCAATGCAATTTGCGCATTGCCCGCCAATAGATGACACGATCAACTGAACAGGCGGCTCGCGCTCAGGCCGTCGAATATGAACTGCATCGCCAGCGCGGCCAGGAAAATACCGGACACCCGCGCGATCACATTGGCGCCGGTGACGCCCAGCACTTTCATCAGCCGGTCCGACAGCAGCATCGACAGGAAGGTGCCGAAGATCATCAGCACCAGCGCGGCAATGACGATGCCGGACTCGGCAACGGTATGCGCCTTGCCCATCAGCAGCACCATGGCCGTCATGCTGCCCGGGCCGGCGGTGAGCGGAATGGCGAGCGGGAAGATCGCGATGTCGGTCTTCTGGATCTTCGCCTCGTGTTCTTCGGTGCTGGTGATGGACGAGATGGCCGAATGCTGCGCCAGCAACAGGTCGGCCGCCACCATCAGGAGCAGCACGCCGCCCGCGGTGCGGAACGCGGGCAGGCCCACGCCGATCAACTCAAGAAGCTGAATCCCGCCCAGCGCGAAAGCTAGCAGCACGGCCAGCGCCGTGGTGGCGGAGAGGATAGCGAGCTTGCGCCGGTGGGGCGCATCCATGCCCGCCGTCAGCGCCAGAAACATCGACGCCACTTCCACCGGCCCGATGGCGACGAAGAGTGTGGTCAGCGAACTGGCGAAGAGATGAAACATGAGTCGCGGTGTAGCACGGACGATGCAAAAAAGCCCGGAGGCGGAACCTCCGGGCTTTCTGTTTGCGGCGCAACGCGCCTAGTGGTGGTGGTAATCGCGATCGCGGTGATGATGGCGCCGGTCGTTATGGCGCCAGTTGTAGTAATGGCCGCGGTGATGGCGGCGATAGCGCTCCCATTCGCCGCGGCGCCAGCGGTGCCAGCGGTGATGATGGTCGTAATAGCCATCGGTATAGGCGATGCCGACATTGCCGAAATCGAAGGTGATTCCGACAGCCGCCTGGGCCGGGGTCGTCACGGTGAAAGACGATGCCGCGAAAATCGCCGCGCCTCCCGCCAACACCGCCGCAAAAATCGTTTTCTTCATAATCACATCCCTTTTGAGAGAAGCCCGCTCCGGCAGTCACTGTTGCACAGCGAGTGCCGGAGCCCAACCCCTCCACGGAACTTGGTGTGATCAGTAGACCTCGAACAATCCCGCGCCGCCCATGCCGCCGCCGATGCACATGGTGACGACGACATTTTTTGCGCCGCGGCGTTTGCCTTCCATCAGCGCGTGGCCGGAGAGACGCGCGCCCGTCATGCCGAACGGATGGCCGATGGCGATGGAGCCGCCGTTCACGTTGTATTTCGCCGGATCGATGCCGAGCTTGTCGCGGCTGTAGAGACACTGGCTCGCGAAGGCTTCGTTCAATTCCCACAGATCGATATCGTCGACCTTGAGGCCGTGGCGTTCCAGCAGACGCGGCACCGCGAAAACCGGACCGATGCCCATCTCGTCCGGCTTGCAGCCCGCGACGGCCCAGCCCTTGAACGCACCCAGCGGCTGAAGCCCGCGCTTCTCCGCTTCCTTGGCTTCCATCAGCACGACCGCGGCCGCGCCGTCCGAAAGCTGCGAGGCGTTGCCCGCGGTGACGAACTTGTCCGGGCCCTTCACCGGCGCGAGCTTCGCCAGGCCTTCCAGCGTCGTGTCCGGACGATTGCATTCGTCGCGGTTCACTTCGTAATCGACGATGCTTTCTTCCTTCGTCTCCTTGTTGACGACCTTCATCTTCGTCTTCATGGGGACGATCTCGTCCTTGAACTTGCCCGCCTGCTGCGCCGCGGCCATGCGGCGCTGCGATTCCAGCGAATATTCGTCCTGATACTCGCGGGAGATGCCGTAGCGCTCCGCCACCACATCGGCGGTGTCGATCATCGGCATCCAGTAATCGGGATACATGTCGACGATCTTCGGCTCCTTGCCGCCGCCGCCACCGCCCTGGAAGGTGATGGAGTCCACGCCGGACCCGACGACGACATTGGCGCCTTCCTCGGTGATGTAACGCGCCGCCACGGCGATGGCGTTGAGACCCGACGAGCAGGCGCGGTTGATCGTGGCGCCCGAGGTGGTGATCGGCAGCCCCGCCATCAGCGCCGCGCCGCGCGCCACATTGCCCGACGCCGCCACGCACCCGGCGACGACGTCTTCGACTTCCTTGGGATCGACCTTGGATCGCTTCACCGCATGCTCGATGGCATGCGCCAGCATCGCCATGTTGGACGTATTGTTGAACCCGCCACGCGCCGCCTTGGCGAGTCCGGTGCGGGCATAGGAGACGACGACTGCTTCTCTCATAACGTTCTTCCTTTTTCCAAAATCAAATTCCGTTGTCATCCCGGCCGAGCGCAGCGAGAGCCGGGACCCATTGCGCCGCTGCACGATGGGTCCCAGCTCTGCGCGATGCTATCGCATCGCTTGGCCGGGATGACAGTTGTTCATTGTTACTTCGCGGGCTTCGTATTCAGCGGCTGCGGCGGCAGGTCGGAGAACTTCTTCTTCTCTGCCACCAGCTTCTCCAGAAGCGCGCTCGGCTTGAACGCATCGCCCATCTGGCTCTGCCATTCCTTCATCTTGGCGAGAACCTTATCGAGGCCCACCGTGTCGCCGTAGAACATCGGGCCGCCGCGATAGACCGGCCAGCCATAGCCGTTGATCCAGACGATATCGATGTCGGAGGCGCGCAACGCCTTGCCTTCTTCCAGGATCTTCGCGCCTTCGTTGATCATCGGATAGATGCAGCGCTCCACGATCTCTTCGTCGCTGATCGAACGCGAGTTCACGCCGGACTTCTTGCGGAATTCCTCGATGATCTCGGCGGTGACGGGTGAGGGCGAGTTGTTGCGGTTCGCGTCGTAATCGTAATAACCCGCGCCGGTCTTCTGGCCGCGGCGGTCCAGTTCGCACAGACGATCGCGGATCGTTTCGCCTTTCGAGTTCTCCTTCACCCAGCCGATATCGAGGCCGGCCAGATCGCTCATCTGGAACGGTCCCATCGGGAAGCCGAAATTGTAAAGCGCGCGGTCCACATCCCACGGCATCGCGCCTTCCATCACGAGCTTCTGCGCCTCGCGCTGGCGGGGCGAGAGCATGCGGTTGCCGATGAAGCCGGGGCACACGCCCGCCAGCGCCGCGATCTTGCCGATCTTTTTGGCCGTCTGCGTGGCGGTGGCGACAACGGCATCGCTGGTCTTCTCGCCGCGCACATTCTCCAGCAACCGCATCACGTTCGCGGGCGAGAAGAAGTGCATGCCGATCACGTCCTGCGGCCGCGTGGTGGCCGAGGCGATCTCGTCGATGTTGAGATAGGAGGTGTTGGACGCCAGCACCGCGCCCTTCTTCACGATCTTGTCGAGCTTGCCGAAGACATCCTTCTTGATGTCCATGCGCTCGAACACCGCTTCGATCACCATGTCCACATCGGCGAGATCTTCGAGCTTCAGGGTCGGCGTGAGCAGCGCCATGCGCTTCTCCACGTCCTCCATCGTCATGCGGCCTTTCTTGGCCGTGTTCTCGTAATTCTTGCGGATGGTGGCGACGCCGCGGTCCAGCGCCTCCTGCTTCGTCTCCACGATGGTCACGGGAATGCCGACATTGAGGAAGTTCATCGAGATGCCGCCGCCCATCGTGCCCGCGCCGATGATGCCGACCTTCTTCACCGGGATCGTGGGCGTGTCGTCTGCGATGCCGGGGATCTTCCACACCTGCCGCTCGGCGAAGAACACATAACGCTGCGCCGCGCTTTGCGTGCCGGTGACAAGCTCCATGAACAGCTTGCGCTCGGTCTTCAGGCCCTCTTCGAAGCTCGGCGCGTTCACCGCCGCTTCGATGCACTGGATGTTGTATTCCGGCGCCATGAAGCCGCGGAATTTCTTGGCGTTGGCTTTGCGGAAATTGGCGAAGATCTCCGGCTTGCCGCGCGCGGCTTCCAGCTTGGCGTTGTTGTCGCGCACTTTCTTGAGCGGCTTGTTCTCCGCCACCGCCTTCTTCGCAAACGCGACGGCGGCTTCCTTCAGCTTGCCTTCCGGCGCCAGCTCATCGACGAGCCCGCTTTCGAGGCATTGCTTGGCGCCGACATGCTTGCCGCTCGTCACCATATCGAGCGCGGCTTCCACGCCCACGATGCGCGGCAGGCGTTGTGTGCCGCCCGCGCCAGGGAGCAATCCGATATTCACTTCCGGCAGTCCGCATTTCGCGCTCGGCACCGCCACGCGGTAATGCGCGCACAGCGCCACTTCGAGGCCGCCGCCCAGCGCCGTGCCGTGGATCGCCGCGATCACCGGCTTGGGCGAACCCTCGATGATGTTCTCCACCTCGAAGAGCGAAGCCCCTTTCGGCGGCTTGCCGAATTCGGAGATGTCCGCGCCCGCGATGAAAGTCTTGCCTTCGCAGATCAGCACGATGGCCTTGACGGACGGATCGTCGATGGCCTGTTTGAAGCCTTGCGCCAGCCCGTCGCGCACATCCGCGCCCAGCGCGTTCACCGGCGGCGAATTCAGCGTCACGATGGCGATATCGCCGTCCTTGGAAAGATCAGTCACCGCATTGATGGCGGTCATGGCAGCCCTCACCTGAAAAGAAGTTTTTTGCATAGCAACATGGCGCTGGCGGGCGAGTCCAGCATTTTGAAAGACCGGTATGCCGCAGCGGTGGGTGGGCCTGGGGATCGCGTCTTTGTCGGCGGCCATCCGGCCTCCAAGGGGAGCGGCCCGTCACCGCGTGCGAACACGGTTCGGCCGCCGGCGAAGCGATGCCGCGACGGCGATGCTAGACTCCGTGCATGGCAAAACGCGCCCTCATTCTCGCCTTCGCTCTCGCGCTCTCCTGTGGCGCATCCGCACAGACCGCGACGGGGTTGCAGGAGGAGCTTATCTTCACCAACACCACCCCGCTCTCCGAAAACGGCGAGCTGATCCGGCGTCTGCTGACGGCGCAGGTGTATGCGGAAGCCGTATCGTCGGGCGCGAACCTGCACGGGCAATCCTTGGATATCGGCAAGGAGCGTTTTGTCGTTTACGTTCCCGCCGTGCCGCCGCCGTCCGCGGGCTATGCGCTGATGGTGTTCGTGCCGCCCTGGAATACGGCGAAGCTGCCCTATGGCTGGGCGGAGGTGTTCGACGCCCATGCCATGATTTTCGTCAGTGCGGCGCAATCGGGCAACGACCAGAACGTGTACAACCGCCGCATTCCGCTGGCGTTGCTCGCGGAAGCCAACATCGCCGCACGCTACCATCTCGATCCGGCGCGCATCTATGTCGGCGGCTTTTCCGGCGGCTCGCGCGTGGCGATGCGTGTGGCGCTGGCCTATCCGGATGTCTTCGACGGCGCATTCCTCAATGCCGGTTCCGACGCCATCGGCACGGACGCCATTCCGCTGCCGCCGCCCGATCTGTTTCGCCGCTTCCAGGAAAACACGCGGCTTTATTATGCCACCGGCGCGCAGGACGTCGGCAGCCTGGGGCTGGATGCGGGAAGCCGCAAATCCATGCGCGACCATTGCGTGTTCAACATTGTCGAGCAGCGCGTGGTGCGCACGACGCATGAAGTCGCGTCCGCCCGCGTTCTTTCATCCGCGCTGGACTATCTCGATACGCCGCCCGCCAACGACGCGGCGCAACTCACCACCTGCCGCGCGGCGCAGCATTAGCGCCCCAGCGCCAGATCGCTCACATAGGGATTGGTCTTGCGCTCCCAGCCGAAGGTGCTGGTGTCGCCATGGCCGGGCACGAAAGTAATGTCGTCGCCCAGCGGCCACAGGCGCTGCGTGATCGAATCCACAAGCTGCTGGTGATTGCCGCGCGGAAAATCCGTGCGGCCCACGCTTCCGCGAAACAGCACGTCGCCGACAAACGCCACGCGCGCCACGTCGTGATAGATCACCACATGGCCCGGCGTGTGGCCGGGACAGTGGCGCACGCCGAAAGTCGCTTCGCCCACGGTGATGGTATCGCCGTCTTCCAGCCAGCGATTAGGCAGACAGTTCTCCGCATCGCCGAAGCCGGGGCGGCGGGCATTCTTGCCGAGTTCTTCCAGCAGGAAGAGATCGTCCCTGTGCGGGCCTTCGATGGTCACGCCGAATTCGCGCGCCAGCTTCGTTGCGCCGCTGGCATGATCCAGATGGCCATGCGTGAGCAGCACCTTCTCCAGCGTCACGCCCTGCTGCGCGATCAGCGCCTTCAGCCGCTCCAGATCGCCGCCGGGGTCGATCACCGCCCCGTGCTTGGTCTTCGTGCACCACACCAGCGAGCAATTCTGCTGATAGGGCGTCACGGGCAGCACGGCAGCCTTGATCGGCGGCTCTTTCAATTCGCTCATGGGCGCAGATGAAAGGAGCGGCCCGGATATGGCAAGATGAATCATGACCCCGTTCCTGACGACCCCGCGTTTGACGCTGCGCCCGCTGGCCTTGCGCGACACCGGTGCCATGTTCACCATGCTGTCGGACGACGAAACGATGCGCTTCTGGGACTGGCCCGCGTTCCGGGATCGCGAGGTGGTAAACGATGTCGTCGCCGCGCAGTTGCGTGATGTGGACGCGGGCACCGCGATGTATTGGGCCGTGGCGCTGACGCTGGACGGCCCTGCCATCGGCTCCTGCGATCTCTCCGATATCGACCGCCACCACAAACGCGCCGAAGTGGGCTTCCTGTTCAGCCGCGCCTATTGGGGCAACGGCTATGCGCGCGAGGCGATGCAGGCGATTGTCGATTTCGCCACGGAGGATTTGCGGATCGCGCGCCTGTGGGCGCGCTTTCACACCGGCAATGCCGCATCGCAGCGTCTGCTGGAGCGCCTCGGTTTCTCCCGCGAAGGCACCCTGCGCGGCCATATCCTGCGCGATAGCGCGCGCCGCGATTGCGAGATTTACGCGCGTATGCGCTAATGCGTCCTACCTGTCTTTGGCAGTTGGGGGACTGACCATGCACAAGATTCCGGTGTTCGAAACCGTCGCGCACGCCTATGGCTTCGCGACCGGCCAATTCCTGCGGATTCTGGGGATCGTGTGGGCGCCGCTGGTGGTCTCCATCGCGGTCGGCCTGATGGCGATGCCCGGTTTCATGGGCAACCGCATCCCGATTGACGATGTGGAAGCCATCCAGCGCAACGCGCTGCACATCACGCCCTTCGTATGGGTGTTCTCGCTCTTCATCCGCGCCATGATCGGCGTGGGCGTGACGGAGCTTGCGCTGGGCAAGCGCGCGGGAACCACCTTCGTCTATTTCTCGCTCGCCGCGCCGGTGTGGCGGCTGATCGGCGCGTGGCTGCTGTTCGTCCTGGCCATGATCGTCATCTATTTCGGCATCCTCGTCCTCACCGTCGTCATCTCCATTGCCGGTGCGTTTGCGGTAAAGGCCCTGGCGCTCGCGAAAGCCAGCGAGGATTTCGCGTTCGGCATCTGGATATTCATCTGCCTGGCCCTGTTCTTCGGCGCGCTGATCTATGTGATGGCGCGGCTCACCTTCCTCATCCCGCCGGTGGTGGTGAACGAGAACAAGATCGATCTGGCGCGCGGATGGGAACTCACGCGCGGCAGCTTCTGGCGAATCTTCTGCATCGGCTTTGCGATCTTCGTGCCGCTGGCCGTCGTCCAGATCGCCGTGGTGATCGCGGTGTACGGCGCCGGTTTCCTGCATCAGTTCGCGGGCATGATGCATGCCGCCCTGATGCAGCATGCCGCCGAAGAGGCGATGAAACAGCAGATGGAAGCCTGGAGCACCGCAATGCGGGCGCGCAGCCTGCAGGTGTGGCCGGTCATGGCGGTTTTCGCGCTGGTGTTCGAGACGTTCGCCTATGGCCTGCTCTACGGCGCCGCGGCCTTCGCCTATCGCGAAGTCACGCCTGAGAGCGTTCCGCCCGCTTCCGGTCCGCAATAAGCCACGGCAGATACCAGATCAGGATCAGGACGAGCGCCAGCCCGGCAAGCTCGGCGATGTACCATGGCCACGGCGCCAGCGCGTTCATCATCGTCGCGCCCGCGGGCTTGGCGCGCAGGAAACCGAAATTCACTTTGAAGAGCACATCCACAGTGCTCGCCGCCGCGAAGTAGATCAGCGTCCATCCGATCGCGTGCGGAATGGAGGAGAGGTAGGGCCGCATCCGCGCTGCGAAGGTGAGATAGAGCATCGCCGCGATCACCCCGCCGTGGAACGCGAAGAAGATGTCGAACCGCAGATCGGGAAAGCCATACAGCAGATCCGGCGTGATCATCGCCAGCAACGTGCCGCACAGGCACCAGAAATAGGACAACTCATAGCTGCGTTGGTGGGGCACCAGCAGCGCGGCGATGGTCACGATCGTCGCCCAGTCGCACAGATGCATCGGCAGAAGCGTCTGCGCCGATTGCCAGCCCAGATCGAAGATCATCCAGAACCAGAAGATCCACGCGCCGATCAGCCATGCGGCAAAGGCAAGCCGCACCGCGCGCACCGCGCTCGTGCTGCGCCGCGTCAAAGCCGCGAGCGATAGCGGCACAAGGAATGTCAGCGCCAGAACGATCAGATGATCGCGGCCGAACAGAATGAACGGATGTGACATCCAATTTCCCCATGCACCACCGTTTCCCTCTCCCCCTCCGGGGGGAGAGGGCAGGGTGAGGGGGCGTGCAGCACACCAAGCTTTCCACTTATAGCAGCAATGGGAATGCGATGGCTCCTTCACCACCGCGCTCTACGACACCCCCTCACCCCAACCCTCTCCCCCGAAGGGGAGAGGGAGACATGTATGCAATTGCCGCTTCGCCGTCCGCGCGGGAATCGCTACAGTCCGCCCGCTTCAAAGGCGCGCGGGGGCGCCGCTTTTCGAGAGGATATGCCCGTGCCATGCGCGCTGTTTGGCTTGCCGCCACGATTCTGTCGTCCACCGCCGCCTTTGCGCAGAGCGCCGGGCCAAGCCCCGTGCCCATGCCGCCGGAAATTCCCGCGCCGAAAGACGTGGCCTATCCCGGCACCATCAAGCTGGCGGTGGATGCCACCGATACCACGCACGGCATTTTCCGCGTGCATGAGACGATCCCCGTCCCGGCGAACACGAACGATTTCATCCTGCTTTATCCGGAATGGCTGCCGGGCAATCACTCCGCCTCAGGCCCGATCAACAAGGTGGCGGGGCTCGTCATCAAGGCGGGCGGCAAGACGATTGCGTGGAAGCGCGACCCGGTGCATGTCTATGCCTTCCATGTGCCGGTGCCCAAAGGCGCAACCGCCATCGACGTGGATTTCCAGTTCCTCTCCGCCACCGATCATCCGCAGGGCCGCATCATGATGACGCCCGCGATGCTGAGCCTGCAATGGAATACCGTGGCGCTTTATCCGGCCGGTTATTATTCGCGCGACATCAAATTCACGCCGAGCGTAAAATTCCCCGCAGGCTGGCATTACGCCAGCGCGCTCACGCCGCAAACGGGGCAGGGCAACGCCACCTTCGCCACCGTGCCGTTCAACACGCTGGTGGATTCGCCGATGATCGCGGGCAGGAATTTCGCGCGCGTCGATCTCGATCCCAGCGGCAAGACGCAGAACCATCTGGACGTGATTGCGGACAAGCCCGGGCAGCTCAAGATGACGCCGCAGCAGATCCAGGCGCACCGCAATCTGGTGGCGCAGGCCTACAAGGCGTTCGGCTCGCACCATTACGATCACTATGATTTCCTGTTCTCGCTTTCCGATCACATGGGCGGCAACGGGCTGGAGCATCACCAGTCCAGCGAAGACGGCGTGAAGGCCGATTACTTCACCCATTGGGACAAGACCGCGGCGGAGCGCGATCTGCTGGCGCATGAGTTCACCCATAGCTGGAACGGCAAATTCCGCCGCCCCGCCGATCTGTGGACGCCGAACTTCAACGTGCCGATGCGCGACAGCCTGCTGTGGGTCTATGAAGGCCAGACGCAGTTCTGGGGCTATGTTCTCGCCACGCGCGCGGGCCTCTGGAACAAGCAGATGGGCCTCGACGCGCTGGCGGATGTGGCTGCGGTCTATGCGCTGCGTCCGGGCCGCAAATGGCGCAATGTTGCGGACACCACCAACGATCCGATCATCGCCCACCGCGCGCCCGCGCCGTGGCGCGACTGGCAGCGCAGCGAGGATTATTACAGCGAAGGCCAGCTCGTCTGGACGGAAGTGGATATGACCATCCGCCAGAAGACGAACAACGCCAAATCCATCGACGATTTCGCCAAAGCCTTCTTCGGCGTCGACAACGGCTCCTATGTCACCGTCACCTATACCTTCGACGATGTGGTGAAGGCGCTGAACAGCGTGGTGCCCTATGACTGGGCGAAATTCCTGCGCGCGCGCATCGACGGCATCAACACCGATCCCCTGGGCGGCATCCGCATGGGCGGTTACAAGCTCACCTTCACCGACAAGCCGAGCGGCTACACCCAGTCCTACGAGAAGACCCGCAAGCTCACCGATCTGCTGTTCTCGCTCGGTGTGATCCTCGACAAGAAGGGCGCGGCCACCGAAGTGATGTGGGACGGCCCGGCGATGAAAGCGGGCCTCACCGTGGGCGCCAAGATCGTCGCCGTGAACGGCGAGGAGTTCGACGCCGACGATCTGAAGGACGCGATCACCGACGCCAAGACCGGCAAGGCGCCGATCCAGCTTCTGATCGAGAAGGACAAGCAATACCGCACCGTCACCATCGATTACCACGGCGGCCTGCGCTACCCGCATCTGGAGCGCGTCCCCGGTACGCCCGCGCTGCTGGACGACGAATTGGCGGCGCGGAAGTAGCTTTCGCTCTAAAATTAAATCGTCATGGCCGCCCTCGTGGCGGCCATCCATTTTCCAGAAGCGGTGCAGAAATTGATCAGCCTCTGGAAAATGGGTGGCCGGGACAAGCCCGGCCATGACGGTAAATAAAAGTCAAAGATCCAACCACGCTAATGCGCCGTCGCGCCTATCCCGTTCAGCGCGGCCATCGCATCGTCGGGCAGTTTCAATTCCGCCGCTGCGAGATTCTCCCGCAGATGCGCCAGCGATGACGTGCCGGGAATGAGCAGGATATTCGGCGAACGGCGCAGCAGCCACGCCAGCGCCGTCTGCAACGGCGTCGCGCCGAGCTTCTTCGCCACGTCTTCCAAGATGGAAGATTGCAGCGGCATGAACCCGCCCAGCGGGAAGAACGGCACATAGGCGATGCCGTCTTTCGCCAGCGCATCCACCATCGCATCGTCGCCGCGATTGGCGACATTGTAGAAATTCTGCACGCAGACGATGGGCGTGATCGCCTGCGCCTCCTTGATCTGCGCGGGCGTAACATTGCTCACGCCGATATGCCGGATGAGGCCCTTGCGCTTCAGCTCCGCCAGCGCCTCCACCTGTGGCGCGATGGTGCCTTCCGTCGGCTGCATCCCGTGCATGGAGCGGAAGTTCACCGCATCGATCGCATCGAGCCCGAGACGGCCCAGATTGTCGTGGATCGCCTGCGTCAGATCGGCGGGGCTGTTCCACGGCAGCCATTGCCCCGTCTCGTCACGCCGCGCCCCCACCTTGGTGACGAGCGTGAGATTCGCCGGATAGGGATGCAGCGCTTCCCGGATGATCTCGTTGACGACATACGGCCCGTAATAGTCGCAGGTATCGATATGATCGACGCCCGCCTCCACCGCCGCGCGCAACACCTTGATCGCTTCACCCCGATCCTTCGGTGGCCCAAACACGCCGGGCCCGGCAAGCTGCATCGCGCCATACCCCATGCGATGCACGGTGCGATCACCGAGTTTGAAGGTGCCGGAGGTGGAGAGAGTGGTCATTGTTGCCGTTCCATCTTTATAAATGCTTTTGCAAGCTTTTCATCCAATGTGACGAGTTCGCAGCCCAGCGCGCACGCCAGCCAGAGATACGACGCATCGTAGGCTGACAATCTCAGCGTCTGGGCGATGTCGAGAATCTGAACTTGATCGACGGCATGCTCAAGAATAACGACCGCAAGAGAACGGGCGTGCATCTCCGCAAGTTCCGCCCGCCGGTCCGGATAAAGCCGAATTTTCTTCAGGCAAACATTTGCCATTTCGAACCGCAACAGACGTGGCGCATGCAATTCGAAACCGGAAAGGGATTTCCGCATCCGGTCTGCGCCGGCTTCCTGAAAAGAAAGCGCAGCGAACACCGAAGCATCGACAACCTTAGCGATCACGATCTTCGCGGATCATCTTCACCGATTCTGACGGCGTCTTCAGGCCCAATCTCCGCCCATGCCCCGCAAGCTCGTCGATCGTAATCGGCGCGGCCGGAAAGCCTGTCAGTCCGATGGCCTGATCGACGATGGCGTGAAGTTCGCCCTGTAAAGAGCGGTGATTGCGCTTTGCACGCCGCTTCAGCAACTCCACCTTCTCGGCGGGCACGTTCTTGATCGAAATGCTGACACCCATGGCGAACTCCAAATCTAGGTGTGAATGGAGCCGATTTGGAGCCAAAATGCAACCAAATTGGAGGTGTTATGCCGCCCGTTCGAACACCGCTGCCAGTCCCTGCCCGCCACCGATGCACATGGTCTCCAGACCATAGCGCGCCTTCCGCCGGTGCATCTCGTTCAGCATGGTCGCGAGGATTCGCCCGCCAGTTGCGCCAATCGGATGGCCGAGCGAGATGCCCGAGCCGTTGACGTTCAGCTTGTCGCGGTCATCCCAGCCCCAGCCTTTCAGCACCGCCAGAACCTGCGGCGCGAAGGCTTCGTTCAGTTCCACCAAATCGATGTCGTTCCAGCCGAGCTTGTTGCGTGCGAACAGGCGCTCCACCGCCGGCACCGGGCCGATGCCCATGCGCGCGGGATCGCAGCCCGCCGCCGCCCAGCCGACGAACCATCCCATCGGCTGAAGATCCAGCTCGCGCAGCTTGTCTTCCGCCACCACGAGGCACGCCGCCGCCGCGTCGTTCTGCTGGCTGGCATTGCCCGCCGTCACCACGCCGCCTTTCTCGATGGCGCGAAGCTTGGCCAGCGACTCCGGCGTCGCATCGGCGCGGATGCCTTCGTCATGCTGGAAGAGAACCGGATCGCCTTTCTTCTGCGGCACGCTCACCGGCACCAACTCGTTGTCGAACTTGCCCGCAGCCCATGCAGCAGCGGCGCGTTGATGGCTCGCGGAGGCATATTCGTCGCAAGCCTCACGGGAGATGTCGTAATCCCTGGCGAGATTTTCCGCCGTCTCGATCATGCCGCTGATCACGCCGAAGCGCGAAATCGGCTGGCTCATCACGCGCCCGCGCGTCAGCCGATCGTGCATCGTGCTCGCGCCCATGCGCGCCCCGCCCCGCAGGTCCGTCGTGTAATATTCGACATTGCTCATGCTTTCGACGCCGCCCGCGATCACCACATCGGCCGCGCCGGTCTGGATCATCATGGTGGCATCGATGATCGCCTGCAGGCCCGAGCCGCAGCGGCGGTCGAGTTGATAACCCGGCACCTTGATCGGAAAGTCCGCGGCCAGCGCCGACCAGCGCGCGATGCACGGCGCTTCGCCATTGCCGTAGCCCTGCGCGAAGATCACATCGTCCACCCGCTCCGGATCGAGCTTCGTGCGCTCCACCAGTGCGCGCAGGATGACCGCGCCCAGATCGCCCGCGGTGATGGACGACAACCCGCCCTGGAATTTTCCGACGGCGGTGCGAAGAGGCGAAACAATGGCGGCGCGGCGCATGGCGATGACTTTCCTGAAATTCCGCCCGCACCTTACGCCCGTGCGCTGCGGCAGCTTCAACGGCAAATTGTCGTGTTCGCTATTTGTCCCCTTTTTGGATCCGGAGGTTATCCCGCGCGGAAGACGAAGTGCCGGGACAGGGTGAAATTGAAAAGGGCGCCGACACCGGCACCCGCCGCGGCGGCGAGATAGCTGTTGTTCAGCGGAAAAGGACCTATGTGCAGCAGCGCGGCGAAGGTCAGATAATTGATAACGGCGCCAAAGCTGTTGGCGGCGCAAAAGCGAAGCCACTCCCGAACGATGCCACCCCTGCTTACCGCGCGCTGTTCGGCAAAGGTGAAATTGCGGTTACCCAGCCAGGTGCATGTCATCGCGCAGGCGACCGAAATGAGGCGCGCGCGGAGCGGGCCAAGATGCAACAGCAACTGCATTGCCGCGAGAACGCCTTCATCGACACAGAAACCCATAACGCCGATGGCCGAAAACCGGAGAAAATCCGGTTGCGCCGCCGGAACAAAGCGTTGCTTCAGTATCGGAACTATTCCGTCCGCCGGTTTCGGCATTGCTCGCCTGCCTATGACGCCTCATAGCTCTAGCGGGACTTTTACGCGCCACGGGTGAAGAAGCTTTCATCTCGCGAAAATGTTGGCGTCAGTTTGCAGCGATAGCCTTTCCTTCAAGATCGTTAGCGCCGATCGAAATGTGCGATCAAACCGCCCGCGGAGCGTGCCTTGAAGGGCGACGCTTGTGCGGCACATGCAGAACAGCGAAATGTCTCATCCTATCGCCCTGCCACGCCGCGGCGACCGCAAGACGATCACGTTTGTCATTCCGTTTCACAACGAAGCGCTGAATCTCGAAGCGATGGTCGATGCGCTCGATGCCTACGCGAAAGCCGCGGCGCGAAAATGGCCCGTTACCGTCGATGCGGTTTTCGTCGACGACGGCAGCAGCGATGATGGCGTGGATCGCCTGCAGACGGCGCTTGCCCAACGTCCGCGCGGCCCCGCTGTGCGGATGATCCGGCTCAGCCGCAATTTCGGCAAAGAGGTCGCGCTGGCTGCCGGTCTCGATCTGGTGCAGGCCGATGCGGTCGTGATGATGGACGCGGATCTCCAGCATCCCTTTTCCGTGGTCGATGCGTTCATCCATGGCTGGCTCAACGAGGGATATGAGATCGTCTATGGCGTCGCTTCCCACAAAAGCGAGGGTGCGGTGAAGAATGCGGCGCGGCGTGCATTCCACCATCTGATGAACGCGCATGGCGAAGCGCCGATTGCCCGCGATGCGGGCGATTTCCGGCTTCTCTCGCGCCGCGCCTATGAAGCGCTGCGCCGTCTCGGCGAACGGCAGCGCATGATGAAGGGTCTTTATAGCTGGATCGGCTTTCGCCAAAAGGCGGTTCCCTTCACGCCGCTGCGGCGCCATGCCGGTCGCGCCAAGTTTTCCCCCCTGAAGCTTTGGATGCTGACGCTGGATGGCATCACCTCCAACACGCTTTTGCCGCTTCGGCTCGCCGCGATCATCGGCCTGTTCGCGGCATTGCTCACGGGCGGCTATGGGCTGTGGACCATCATTGAAAAGCTGTTCTTCGGCATACCGACGCCGGGTTACCCCACCATCGTCGTGATCGTTGGGTTTGTCGGTGCGGTGCAGCTCATTTTCCTGGGCGTGATCGGTGAGTATCTGGGGCGCGTGCTCGTGGAAGTGCGCGGGCGGCCTCTCTATCTCGTCGAATCCGATGTCACGTTGCGTGTCCAGAGGCGTATAGCGTCATGAGTGGTCTGTACGCGGCTTTGGGTTTGTCCCCCTGGCGCACATCGGAAAAAGGCCGCAACGTGCTTGCCGCCGCAGCGGCGGTCATCGGCTTCGTTCTGGT
>JAFECN010000167.1 GCA_018242145.1 Pseudomonadota bacterium | reverse complement strand
GGTCTTGCGAAAGCGCGACGAAGACGCGCTCGCTCCAGAGTGTCATCGTCTGGCTAGAAAGTTGGTTCAGATCACCGCTTACAATGGCAACGTCGAGGGCACCGGATTTCAGACCTTTCAGCAGCCGGCCGCGGGCGCTTTCCGTAAGCAGCAATTTCACAGCAGGACAGCGCCGATTGTAGTCCAACACCGTGGCGCGAAGACTCCCGCCGGCGAGCGAGCCATAGAAGCCGATGGCGATCTGACCGGCTCGTCCTTCTCCAGCGTTCCACGCATGCGACAGCATCATCTGGAAATCCTCGACTAGGCACCGGGCCGCGCGTAATAGGTCGGTTCCGGCTTGAGTCGGTCTCACACCAGCGGCGTTGCGCTCGAACAAGGCTACGCCAAGCTGATCTTCCATCTGACGGATAGAGCGGCTGAGCGTGGATTGCTTGAGCCGGAGAGCCTCCGCTGCTTTGCGGAAGCTGTGATGATCCGCAGCGGCGATCACATGACGCAGATGTCGAATCTCGATTGCGAGCACCGCGGGCATCATGGCGCTTGCCTACGATACCCGCCCTACAAGCCGTTCGGCTCTTGCCGGTATGTCTTTTGCTTCGCACATCGTTGCGGCGCTCCGCAAAGATAACCGCCGCTGGCATAAAAACCGGCGGCGGTGTAGTTAGGGGGGTTCCAGTTGTAGGACTGGAACAAGGACGCAAACTTGCCTGTCGGCGTCCCGCAACCACAAATACGACATACGCGGCCACTTCCGCATCCCGATTGCAGATTTATTCAGAACGCTGGACTGAAATACCGAAGGAGTTTCGTTTTGCGACAAGGAGCAATGTGTTTCCTCGGTTCACCCAAGTTACAAGCTGCCGTCACCACTAACGGCTTTGTCATCCTTGAAGGCCCGGCTTCCGCGCCTGCGCCAGAGCGTAAGGGTTTGAGCGCGCGTTTCGGCCTGGAGCGCGAAGGCCAGTTCGAGAAAGCCGCCATAGATCGCTGCACGATCATCGTTCGTAAGCTCCACTAGCCCGGATTTTTTGACCAGGCCGCCCAGTTCGATCAAATGCCGAGTGCGCTCTCGCCGCTTCACGACCCAATCCCGCGTGTCATGTCTCGCGCGTTGCGCTTCCAGGCGATGTTTGTGTGCCGCCGCCCGCCGAAGCGCCCGCTGGGTTGCCACGAGATTTGCGAGCAGTTGGCTTGGCTGCATCTCGAAAGAACGCGAGGCCACGTTTGCGCCAATGCTCCTTCTCGGTGGAGTTGCTTGTCTCGGCCATCACCAGCAATGCACCGGCCAGTGTTTCCATGTCGAGCACGTCGGCGCCGGTCGCAACGATCAACTCACCAAGCTGGCGGCGCTTATTCTCCTTGAGTGCCCTGGTTTTGTCGTTGAGGGTTTTGAGGGCGGCATCAAAGTCGCGCGGCTTGCGCATTGCATATCTCCTTATCGATTGCTCTGTTAGGATAAGCGTTGGGCCTGCCGATTGCTGCATTGTGCATGAGACAGCGTGGCACTGTGCGATCCCTCACGAGAATCTTTTTCGGGAGGGCGCGCTTATACGTCGTGCCGACGTGTGCTGCGAAGCGTATGAACATCGACATGGCGATCTATCATTTCTCCGCAAAGGTCATCAGCCGCGCCAACGGTTCCAGCGCGCTGGCCTCTGCCGCCTATCGCTCCGCCTCCCGGCTCTACGACCAGCGCTTGGACCGCCATCACGACTTCACCAACAAGAGCGGTGTCGTTCATTCCGAAGTGATGACGCCGGACAGCGCACCCGAAGACTTCCGCGAGCGCGATCGGCTGTGGAACGCGGTCGAGGCGGCCGAGAAACGGAAAGACGCACAACTGGCCCGCGAGGTCGAGTTCGCGATTCCGCGCGAGATGGATTGGGCGCAAGGGATCGAACTGGCGCGGGACTTCGTGCAACGCGAGTTCGTGGCGCGCGGCATGATCGCCGACCTCAATGTCCACTGGGACATCGACGAAGATGGGCAACCCAAGCCGCATGCCCATGTCATGCTCACCCTGCGCAGCGTGGACGAACAGGGCTTTGGCGCCAAGGTGCGGGACTGGAACCGCGTCGATCTGCTGGAGCATTGGCGGCAAGCCTGGGGCGTCCATGTCAACGAACGCCTGGCCGAACTCGGCATCGAAGCGCGGATCGATCACCGCTCACTGGAAGATCAGGGCATCAATCTGGAGCCGCAGCACAAGATCGGCCGCGCCGCGCGTTCGCGAGCTGCGGACGGATTGGAAGCCGACCGCCTTGACGAGCATCGAGAAATCGCCCGCGAGAACGGCGAACGGATCATCCGCAGTCCGGCCATTGCGCTCGACGCCATCACACGGCAGCAGGCCACGTTTACGGAACGCGATCTAGCGATGTTCGTGCATCGCCATTCCGATGGATTGGAGCAGTTCAATACCGTGATGCACGCCGTCCAGCGTTCGCCCGACTTGGTCCGGCTGGGCCGCGATGGACGTGACGAAGACCGCTTCACCAGCCGCGAGATGATCGCCGTCGAGGAACGGTTGCACCGCGCCGCCGAACTCATGGCGGAGCGCGCGCGGCATCGCGTTCGCGAGAGCAGCGTTTCGCACGCATTGGAGCGCGCCAAGTCCGATGGCCTGATCCTTTCGCGCGAACAGCGTGCCGCCTTCGCGCATGTGACTGACCCGCGCGATCTTCGCATCGTGGTTGGCTACGCCGGCGCGGGCAAGTCGGCCTTGCTGGGTATCGCGCGTGAGGCTTGGGAGGATTCCGGGTTCCGCGTGAGCGGTATCGCTCTTTCCGGTATTGCCGCCGAGAACCTCGAAGCCGGGTCCGGCATCGCGTCACGCACCATTGCGAGCCTGGAGCATCAATGGGCACAAGGCCGCGAGACTCTGAGTGCAAAAGATGTGCTCGTTATCGATGAAGCCGGGATGGTCGGCTCGCGCCAGTTGGAGCGCGTCTTGAGCGAAGCTGAGCGCCGCGGCGCCAAAGTCGTTCTGGTCGGCGATCCCGAGCAGCTTCAGGCCATCGAAGCGGGCGCCGCCTTCCGCTCCATCACCGAGCGCGCACCGCATGTCGAGATCACAGAAGTCCGCCGCCAGCGCGACGGCTGGCAGCAAAACGCCACGCGCGAACTCGCCACCGGGCGAACCGCGGAAGCTCTCGACGCCTATCGCGATCACGGCATGGTCAACGTCGCCGATACCCGCGACCGGGCACGCAGCGAATTGATCGACGGTTGGGATCGGGATCGCGCCGAGGCACCCGGCAAAACGCGCATCATCCTCACCCACACCAACAACGAAGTGCGGGCGCTCAATGAACTGGCCCGCGGACGGCTCAAGGAACGCGGCGAGCTTGGAGAAGATATCAAAATCCATGTCGAGCGTGGCGCGCGGGACTTCGCGGCAGGCGACCGCATCATGTTCCTCAAGAATGACCGCGGGCTGGGCATCAAGAACGGTTCGCTTGGGGTTGTAGAGACCGTCAATTCCAAACACATGGAGGTGCGGCTCGATAGCGGCCGGATCGTCGGCTTCGATCTGAAAGATTATGCCAATCTCGATCACGGCTACGCCGCCACCATCCACAAGGCGCAGGGCGTCACCATCGATCGCGTCCATCTGCTGGCAACGCCGGGTCTGGACCGTCATGCGGCTTACGTTGCCCTGTCACGTCATCGCGAGTCCGTCGCGCTGCATTATGGCCACGACGACTTCGCCGACGACGCCAGACTTGCGCGCGTCCTGTCGCGCGACCGCGCCAAGGACATGGCCAGCGATTACGCGCGGGAAGATCGCGCGCCGGACCATCCCAAGCCGGAACACTCGCCCGAACCGCACCGGACCCGGAGCATCTTCACCGGCTTCCATCCCAACCCGGTTGCGCGGGAGCCGATGGTGGTGGACGCAGCCAGCGAACGGGTACCCGAACTGCAACAAGCGGTCCGCCGCTATGCGCGCAGCGTTGTGGACATCGCCAAGATGGAGGAACTTGATCTTCCCGTCTTGCCGCATCAGGTCCATGCGCGGGACCGCGCCGGCGTTGCCCTTGATGTGATCCGTCCCCATGCGTCGGCCGATCTCGGCAATGCTTTTGCCCGCGATCTGTCACTGGCGGAAGACGCCGCCCTCGGGAAGACGCGCGCGGCTATCCGCGCCATGCAGATGGAAACGGAGATCCGGACCAACCCCGAACTCCGTGCCGACCGTTTTGTCACCCGCTGGCAGAGCCTGGACCGCCAGCGCATCCGCTTCGACCGCAACGGCGACTGGCAGGGCGAGCGCAATGTCCGCGGCGCGATGGCCGATCTTGCCAAGAGCCTGCACCGCGATCCGCAACTGGAGTCGATCCTGCACAGCCGCAGGCGCGAACTGAATATCTCCATGGAGAGAGGACCGAGCATTGGCGGCAATCTTCTCGAATATCTGGGGCTTGGCCGGAACCGGGGATTGAGCCTTTGAGGAAACCAGCATGGCCGAAGCACAAGAACCCGTAGCGCCGGACCAAGCTGCCGATCCGGCAGCCGTCGCCTTCGAAGAACTGCGCCAGGAAGTGGCGCTGACGCGGCGTGCCGTCGCTGGGTTGGCGGCGGAGCGCGCCGCCATCGAGATTCCCGATTATAGCGAGACGCTGGGAAAGATCGTCCAGAGTTCGGCGGTGACCGCGAAAAACCTCAAGGCGCTTGCGAACCGTCCTATCCTGCAAGTGACCGTCCAGGACTGGGCCGATGCGATCGTAAAAGCGAACACGCCGGCCCGGCACGCCAGCCAGAACGCCCTTACGAACCTCCATGGGCAATTGTCCGAGGTGGCCGATGACATAGCCGCGTCGCTGCGCAAGGCGCGCACGGCCGACAGTCAGCGCCAGTGGCTGCTGTGGACATTCGGCGGGGCTTTGCTTGCCGGCGTCCTGCTGGGCATCTTCGCGATCCTGCCGCTTGTCCATGCTCTTTGAGGCGATGAACGTCGCGAAAATAATTTTGCACCGACCACTATCGAGTGCGCGTTCGCTTGCGTTCGTCTCCATGCGTGAAGGTGCGCCAGCATTCGACGACTACGGATGCGCGTCGAAATAAGCGCCGTTGACTCCGCATGGGCGCGCGCAAATCTATTTGCTGTGGTCGGATCGGATGACTGGAATGGCCGAGCCTGAGAAAATCCTTCGCATGCGAACGGTGCTTGATCGCACGGGGCTCAGCAGGTCCACAATCTACCGCAAAATGCGCGAAGGGACGTTTCCGCGGCAGGTCGAGATCAGCGAGCATTGCCGCGGCTGGCGCGAGTCCGCCATCAATCGCTGGATGGCCGATCCTGCTGCCTACCGCGAGAACGTCAGCGCGGAACCGCTTCCCGCGAGCGCGGTCCTTGCGCGACCGCGACTGCTTGCATAGCGCAGAGGTGCAACAGATGCCGTTGCTTCGGCGGGACTCAACGGTGTCGGAAGGGCACACCGGATTGCGTGACTTCAACCGAATTATAGCCATGTGCTTTGAGCAACCGACGCACGCCTCGGGCGACCAGGGTTTGGTCCTCTATCGGGCCAATCCGAACAGACCGGATCGGAAGAGGCGGCAACTCGCCTATTCTATCCCAATTCCGAAAGTTCAGATTGCTTGATGATAGGTAGGGAATGATGAGGCCGGCGCGCTCTCGAAAAAGAGGTGCCGGATGCTCGGGGTACCAACCGCGACTGCTACTCGCAAAATCATGGGCTATGTAGGTGAAGCGTACTTCGCGTTCTGACCGAAATGCCGGATTTTTGCAGGCGACGACATAGCGCCAGAGGTCATGATAGAGTTTGCCAGCACAAAGTGCGTTCTCTTCTTCAACCGGCATCGGCTCCGGTCGTGGACTGGGCATTGGATTCCGAACATCTTCAGCATAGGCATCCCAATACGCCCGCAGGACTTGATCAAAGGTCCAACTTTGATCTTCCTGTTCGTACCGCACTTCGTGCAGCATGCCTTCGGAGGTGTAGCCAAACATCAGTGGATCGCATTCCAATTCGATCGCGATAGGGGCGTCACCACGACCGTAGCCACGCCATTGTGCAAGATCATCGCCCTCCCAAGAAAAGCAGGCGACGTACACAACTGGATCGGGTTTCGTCTCGAAAATATCCAGCGCCGCCTTCATCATTGCTCGAACCTCTGGATGACCGTCCCAAGAGGTAGCGGCTTCGATCCGTGCGCGTGCGATTTCACGGCCGTGTGCTATCTCAACGCGATCGTTAAGAAATGTCGCGTCGCTAAGCCAAAGCTCGTTATTGCGCACGATCGATATCAGCGCTGCCGACGACGTATAGTGGAATATAGTTTGGGTGGGTTGTTCAACGCGGAAGCGTTCTACGATGGCAAGAGACGCATCCCGGCCTGCCGCAAACCAGCGCGGAAGTGTGTCGGCACCACCTACGTCGATTTCGTATGGAGGTTGCGGCATCGAGCTAGTGAGGGATCGCCAAACAGCCGTTGGCAAGATAGCAAATAGGAATTCTAAATTTTACAAACTTGGCTAAAGCTTCGTTCGTCGCGACCATGCCATCCCGTGCGTCACAGGCGCAGCAGATCATGGCGGTACTTCCTGGAATTCGGCGGACATTGTGCCAATGGTTGTGGCCGTAGGGCCAGTCATCGCCACAAAAATCGCAGGTGCAAGTTTCGGTGATTTGAAGCGGTGTGTGTCGGGACTTCCGAAGCATGACCTATCTTAGGTGATTCGGTCGTCCGCAAGAACGAAAGCCGTCGGCGCGCTGGCAAAGGCGGTTTGCGCGGGGTCAATCCCGCATTGGAGCGTTGGCAATCCGCATTCTTTGCTGCATCCCGAAGGCTGCCGGGCCGCGGCACGCGGTCAAGCCCACGCCTTCGGCGCCCCTTCGGGCTTCGGGGCTTGACCGCGCG
>JAFECN010000166.1 GCA_018242145.1 Pseudomonadota bacterium | reverse complement strand
GCCTGCAGGCCAAGCTCCTGCGCGCCATTCAGGAGCGCGAGATCGACCGCGTCGGCGGCACCAAGCCGGTGAAGGTGGACATCCGCATCATCGCCACCTCCAACCGCGATCTCGCCGAAGCGGTGAAGCACGGCACCTTCCGCGAAGACCTGCTCTATCGTTTGAACGTGGTGAATTTGCGCCTGCCCGCGCTGCGCGAGCGCCCGAAGGACATCCTCGCGCTGGCCCGCCACTTCGCGCACAAATATGCGGAAGCCAACGGCGTTCCGTTCCGCCCCATCGGCAGCGCGACCGAACGGCTGCTGATCTCACATGGCTGGAAAGGCAATGTCCGCGAGTTGGAGAACACCATCCATCGCGCGGTACTGCTGGCCAACGGCTCCGAAATCACGCCGGAAGCGATCCGCCTGCCGGACGGCACGCAGGTCGGCCCGCAGAACAATCTGCCGAACTCGGTGTCCGCCGCGGTGCAGGCGGCAAGCGTTGTCGCCACGCGCGGCCTTGTCGGGCGCACGGTGGCGGATGTGGAGCGCGACCTGATCCTCGACACGCTGGATCATTGTCTCGGCAACCGCACCCATGCGGCGAATATCCTGGGTATCTCGATCCGTACGCTGCGCAACAAGCTGCGCGAATATTCGCAGGCCGGTCTTGCGATCCCCAATCACGGCGAAGCGCGCGCGGCGGGCTGATAAACACCCATGGCTGATGTTTCCACAGCGGCACCGGCACCCGGGTTCGGACTGAACCTCGCGACGGCGCAGGCGCTTCTCAAGCGCAGCGATCTCGGCCTCGCGGTCGGCATCATGGCGATCCTGATCGTCCTGATCCTGCCGCTGCCGACATGGCTGCTCGACGTCAGCCTCGCCTTCTCGCTGTCGTTCGCGATCCTGATCCTGATGACCTGCGTGTTCATCCGCAAACCGCTGGAATTCAGCTCGTTTCCCGCGGTGCTGCTCATCAGCACCATGCTGCGCCTTGCGCTGAACCTCGCCTCCACGCGCCTCATTCTGGAAAACGGCGCGACGGGCACCGAAGCGGCGGGTTACGTCATTCAGGCGTTCGGCCACCTGATCATGGGCGGCAATTTCGTGATCGGCCTGATCGTGTTCGCGATCCTCGTGATCGTGAACTTCGTGGTCATCACCAAAGGTTCGGGCCGCATCGCCGAAGTCGCCGCGCGTTTCACTTTGGACGCCATGCCCGGCAAGCAGATGGCGGTGGACGCCGACCTCTCCGCCGGGCTCATCGACGAAAACGAAGCCCGCCGCCGCCGCAAGGAGCTGGAAGGCGAATCCAATTTCTTCGGCGCGATGGACGGCGCCTCCAAATTCGTGCGCGGCGACGCGATCGCGGGCCTGCTCATCGTCGGCATCAACATCGTCGGCGGCATCATCATCGCCGTCGCGCAGAAGGGCATGAGCTTCGGCGACGCCACGCAGACCTTCACCATCCTCAGCGTCGGCGACGGTCTCGTCAGCCAGATGCCCGCCCTCATCATCTCCACCGCCGCGGGCCTCATGGTCTCCAAGGCCGGTGTCGAAGGCGCGACCGACAAGGCGCTGATGGGTCAGCTCTCCTTCTATCCGCAGGCGCTGGGCATGGCGTCGGCGGTGATGGGCATTGTCGGCCTTCTGCCGGGCATGCCGACGCTGATCTTCGCTGCGCTGTCCGCCGCCATCGGCACCACCGCCTGGTTCGCCTACAAGCGCAAGGAAGAAGTGCGCGTCGCCGAAGTGCAGCAGGAGGAAAAGGCGAAAGCCGAAGCCGCGCCGAAGGAAGAACCGATCGCCAGCGCGCTGGCCCTCGATCTTCTGCGCGTGGAACTGGGCTATGGCCTGTTGCCGCTCATCAACGACGTGCAGGGCCACCGCATCACCGACCAGATCAAGGCGCTGCGCCGCCAGCTTGCGACCGAGATGGGCTTTGTGATGCCGAGCGTGCGCATCCTCGACAACATGCAGCTTGGCGCCAACGAATACCGCATCAGCGTCAAGGAAGTGGATTCCGGCCGCGGCGAACTTTTCCCCGGCTCGCTGCTCGTCATGGACCCGAAGGGCGCGCCCGTCGAATTGCCCGGCACGCACACGACCGAGCCGGCCTTCGGCCTGCCCGCGACATGGGTATCGGCCACGCTGCGCGAGGAAGCCAACTTCCGCGGCCTCACCGTGGTCGATCCGGGCACGGTGCTGACCACACATCTGACCGAAGTGCTCAAGTCGCACATGAGCGAGCTTCTCTCCTATGCGGAAACGAAGAAGCTGCTGGACGAATTGCCGCCGGAACACAAGAAGCTGGTGGACGAATTGATCCCGTCGCAGATTTCCGTCACCAGCGTGCAGCGCGTTCTGCAGACGCTGCTGGGCGAGCGGGTGTCGATCCGCGATTTGCCGTCGATCCTCGAAGGCATTGCCGAAGCCGTCGGCCACACCAAGAACCCGCTCTACATCACCGAGCATGTGCGCGCGCGTCTGGCGCGCCAGCTTTGCCACGCCAACACCGCGCCGGGCGGATACCTGCCGCTCATCGCGTTGTCGCCCGCCTGGGAGCAGGCCTTCGCGGAAAGCATCATCGGCCAGGGCGAAGACAAGCAGCTTGCGATGGCGCCCAGCCAGCTTCAGCAGTTCATCCAGGCCGTGCGCACACGCTTCGACGAAGCGGGACAGAGCGGCGACATTCCGGTTCTGCTGACAAGCCCGATGGTGCGCCCCTTCGTGCGCTCCATCGTCGAGCGTTTCCGCCCGCAGACCGTTGTGATGTCGCAAAACGAAATCCACGCGAGCGTGCGTCTGCGCACGCTGGGGCAAGTGTAGGCCATGCGTCTTCGCACCTTCCTCGCCAAAGACATGCGCGATGCGCTGGGCCAGGTGCGCAGCGAGATGGGCGATGACGCCGTCATCATCGCCAGCGAGAAAACCAAGGGCGGCGGCATCATGGTGCGCGCCGCCGTGGACGAGCAGGACGCCGTCGAACGCGCGCTGACGCCGGATGAACCCGTCACCGCCATCGAACAGGCGGTCGAAGCCGCGCCGCCGAGTCTGGAAGATCATTTCCGCGGCGATCTGATGAAGCGCCTGCGCGGCGTGCCGCAATCGGCGAAAGCACCGGCGGCACCGTTCAGCCGTGCCGAACTGCTGACCGTGCTGCGCGGTCATCGCCTGCCGGATTCCCTGGCACATGATTTCGCCAAGACCGCCGAGAACAGCGGCTTGCAGGATATGACTCTGGCGCTCGCCTGCGCGCTGGACCGCCGCATGAAGACGCAGCCGCTGGACATTTCGAAAGCCGCCGCCTTGCTACTCGTAGGACCGAACGGCGCGGGCAAAACAGCCATCGCCGCCAAGATCGCGGCGCATGCGCGGCTCTCGCATCGCCATGTGCTTCTGATCGCCACCGACATCGAAGGCGCGGGCGCTGTGCCGCGGCTGGAGGCGTTCGCCGGACACCTGCGCATCAAGGTCGCGGCGGCGGAGAACGCGGAGGCGCTGACGAAGCTCGTCGCGCAATGCCGCGAAGACAACGCGCTCGCCATCATCGACACCGCAGGCTTCGATCCCCGCAATCCGAAAGCGCGCACGGCGTTCTCCGCGCTCGCCATGATCGACGGCGTGGAAGCGCTGGGCATCGTCTCGGCGCTGGGCGATGCGGAAGAAACCGCGGAGATCGTGTCCTCCATCCAGATGCTGGGCGCACAGCGCATCGTCGTCACCCAGATGGATATGGCCCGCCGCTTCGGCGCGCTCGCCGCGGCGGCCTGCGGCGGCCTCGGCCTCGCCCATGTCACCCGTTCGCCTTTCGTGGCGGGCGGGCTTGAAACGCTGACACCGCTCTCGCTCGCGCGCACGCTTCTGGAAGGCGCCGCGCAGAACGCCGATCAGGGAAGCACCCAATGAACGCGCCCCGCATCACCGCCATCGGTTCCGGAAAAGGTGGCACCGGCAAAACCCTCATCGCGGTTTCGCTCGCCCATGCGCTGGCCCATGAAGGCGAGCGCGTGCTCCTCTGCGACGCCGACCTCGGCCTTTCCAATGCCGCCGTGCATCTGGGGCTGGACGATGGCGGCAACCTGCCCGCCGTCATGCGCGGCGCCTGCGCCGTCGCCGATGCGATCGTTCCGGTGCTGGGCGGCGCGGGCAAGCGCGGTGGCTTCGATCTTCTCTCCGCGCCCGCCGGTTCGGGCGCGCTGGCCAATTCCAGCCAGGAAGACGCACGCCGCCTTCTCATCGCGCTCAGCGGTGCCGACAATTACGACCGCATCCTGCTCGATCTGGGCGCCGGGGTGGACAACACCACGATGATGTTCGCCGCCGCCGCCGACGAAGCGGTGCTGGTGATGACGCCCGATCCCTCCGCGCTGACCGATGCCTATGCGTTCACCAAGCTTCTCAACCGCGCCGACAGCACGCGCCTGCCGCTCGTTCTGGTGAACGTGGCGCTCAGCGAAGGCGAGGCGCAGAAGACTTTCGATGCGCTGGCCGCCACGGCGCGCGCCTTCCTGAAATGCGCGCCGGATTATCTCGGCGGCGTGCCGCGCGATCCCAAGGCGAACGATGCGGTGCGCCGCCAGTGCCACCTTCTGACGCTCTATCCGCAAGCGCCCGCCTCCCGCGCCATCGAAGGCGTCGCGCGCGCGCTGCACGATCACATGCCGCAAAAACCGTCGCCGGTGTTGCGCGCCAGCATGCGTTAACCACACTTTTCCCGAAACTCTGCGCGCGCCCATCTACCGGCGGTTGCGCGCGGGAAGTTCCCGCAGCGCCAGCCTTGGTGTATCATTCCGGCACAAGTGAACCGACGCCTCAGCAGAGGCGCGCGCGTTTGCGTGTTGGGAGTTCAAGGGGGACCCATGTTCGCGCTTATGGATATCTGGCACACCATTCTGAATATCGTGCATTCGGCCGACGTCATTCATCTGGGGCTGATGGCCGTCATCGCCATCATCGCCGGCTTCATGATGATGGAGTTGAGCTCGCTCATTTCCGTCACCGTCATCGCCCTGATCGCCTATGCCATCGTGAATTTCATCTATGCGATCATCCTGCAGCATGCGGATGTGACGGGGCTTCTCACCGCGGACTGGAAAGCCTTCGAGGCCATGACCGCGCTTCTGCTTCTTTCCTACGCGATCATGTTCGGCGTGGTGATTGCGGTCGTCAGCACGGTTCGCGGCCTCGTTCTGGGCTGAGCCGCAAACGGATTTCGGGGCGTACAGGGACGGGCGTGACTGGCACAGGCTAGTCGCGCCCGCCGCCCATTCTGTTGTCGATCGAGAACGGCCCCGCGCCCATTCCCACAATCAGAAGCAGGCCGCCCGCGATCGCCATGTTGCGGATGAAGATGTCGTAGTCCGCGGCGCGCGCCGTGGCGTCGGCGATCTTCCAATAGTCATGCATCAGGACCGAGGCGCTGACCGTGAAGGCGAACAGCATCAGCGCCCCGGCGCGGGCATAAAACCCGAAGATCAGCGATATGCCGCCGATGATCATCAGCAGGATGGCGCCGAACAACAGCAGCGGCGGCATCGGCAGGTCCTTCAGCGCCATGAGCGTGATGGTGGCGTGCCACTGGGACCCATAGGTGAACGACGAGGCCAGGAAGAACCAGGCCAGCACCAGCCGGCCCACCAATGGCGAGATGACCTCGGAAAAAGACATGAATGCGCGCCCCCGCGAAGCAACACGCGGAATCTAGCGGACTGTTCCAGAATGGAACAGATGGTGCGGATAACGCCGCGCCTATCACCTCCCCCTTGTGGGGAGGTCGATAAAATTCTGAGGTCTGCGAGCGGCAGCGAGCGGACACGAAGAATTTTTCGGGTGGGGGGACCGTGCATGAAATCCCCCCCACCCGAAAAAGCTTCGCTTTTTCGACCTCCCCACGAGGGGGAGGTGATGAGGATGTGGAAGTGCCTACGCCCCGCGGACGGCGTGCTTGCGCAGGTGGCGGACGATGGCGATCTCATCCATGCGCGACTGGGCGCGGCGCGTCTCGATCTCGGCGGCGCGCTTCATCTGCTGATCGACGGCCAGTTCCAGGCTCTTGAGATCCTGGAAGGCGCCGTTCAGTTCGTCCTGGCACTGGGCGCGCTCGCGCTCGATTTCCTTGAGCGTGGCGCGCAAATTCTCGCGCCGGCTCTCGATGGATTTCAGGAAGGACGGAAAGGCGAGCCGGCCGATATCGGAATCGTTGGCGCGCTGCCGCTCGCGCGCGACATTGTCTTCCAGATCGGAAAGCTTGCGCTCCAGATCGCTCTTCATGCCGTCGAGCGTGCCCATCCGGCGCTTCAGATCGTCCACGCGGAAGCGCTTCAGGCGCATCAGTGAATCGGTGCGTTTCATGTGGCGTTACCTTTCCCCATTCCGTCTCCGACGATCGCGTCGAGGGCGGCATACCCTTCTGCCAGTGTCGTGCACTCGTCCTTCTTCTGGGACAGGAAGGCTTCGAGCGCGGGTTGCAGCCGGATGGCGTTGTCCACCTCCGGAT
Organism: Pseudomonadota bacterium; assembly: GCA_018242145.1. Classification (GTDB taxonomy): domain Bacteria; phylum Pseudomonadota; class Alphaproteobacteria; order Micropepsales; family Micropepsaceae; genus Rhizomicrobium. The sequence goes on along the minus strand of JAFECN010000166.1, from coordinate 2,285 downwards.
TGGTGCCGTGCTTGTAGGCGCCCAGGCGCACAAGCTCCGCCATGTCGTCATAGGTCGCCAGCGGCGCGCGCGCGCGCATGACGATCTTCTGCTCTGCGTCGGAATTGCACGACGGCATGACGCGCGACACCGATTTGAGGATGTTGATCGCGGGATAGCGCCCGCGTTCGGCGATGGAACGCTCCAGAACGATATGGCCGTCGAGAATGCCGCGCACGGCATCGGCCACGGGCTCGTTGTGGTCGTCGCCTTCGACGAGAACCGTGAAAAGTCCCGTGATGGAACCCGGATGGCCTTCCGCGCCGGGCCCCGCGCGCTCCAGCAGGCGCGGCAGTTCGGCGAACACCGTCGGCGTGTAACCTTTGCTGGCGGGCGGCTCCCCGGCGGAGAGACCGACTTCACGTTGTGCCATAGCGAAACGGGTCACCGAATCCATCAACAGCAGCACATGCAAGCCCTGGTCCCGAAGCTGTTCCGCAATGGCCATGGAGGTGAACGCCGCCTGGCGGCGAACCAGCGCCGGCTCATCGGAGGTCGCGGCCACCACGATGCTGCGGGCCAGGCCCTCCACACCGAGATCGTCCTCGATGAATTCCTTGAGTTCGCGGCCGCGTTCGCCGATCAGGCCGATCACGATCGCGTCCGCATCGGTGTTGCGCGCCAGCATGGCCATCAGCGTGGACTTGCCGACGCCCGAACCGGCGAAGATGCCCATGCGCTGGCCTTTGCAGCAGGTGGCGAAGGCATTGAGCGCGCGCACGCCCAGATCGAGCTTTCCGCCGACACGCGCGCGGGTATGCGCGGAGGGCGGCGAAGCGCGCAGCGGATAGCCGACATTGCCTTTGAGCAGCGGGCCCTTGCCGTCCGTGGGCCGGCCGAACGCATCGACCACGCGGCCGAGCCATTCCCGGCAGGGAAAAATCTGGGCGGGCTTGTCGAAAAAGTCGGCGCGCGCCCCAAGGCTCACCCCTTCCAGCGCGCCCAGCGGCATCACCAGCGCACGGCCGTCGCGAAATCCGACCACCTCGCAGGGGATTTTGTTGCCGTTTGAAGCACTTAGGTAAACCTGCCCGCCCAGGCTGATGGCGCCCGCGGCGCCCGTCACCTCGACCAGCAGGCCCTCGATCCGGCTGACCTTCCCGAAGCGGGTAAGTACCGGAACGGCCTCGATTTCTTTCAACAGCGCGTGCATCGAATCCTTGCCGCCCGATGAAAAAATCCGGGCTCCTGCAGACATCTTGCGGGAAAGGATTTAAGTGGCGGTAAACTTAACAAATCGAATCAAGGGGATGGCCGCCCTTTGGTGAAAATCGGTTAGGCCGCCTTTGTGGGACATGAATCCCGGGACATGGTTAAAGCGGTTGTTAACCAATTCCGCTTACCGTCTGGCGATCCGTTAACCACGGCAGGGCCGCAGAGGGGTTATCAAGATGCGCGTTCTATTGATCGAAGACGATAGCGCCATGGCGCGCAGCATCGAACTGATGCTCCGCAGCGAAGGCTTCAACGTCTATACGACGGATCTGGGCGAAGAGGGCATCGACCTCGGCAAGCTCTACGATTACGACATCATCGTTCTGGACCTTCAGTTGCCGGACATGAGCGGCTTCGAAGTGCTCAAGAGCCTGCGCCTCGCGAAAGTGCAGACGCCCGTCCTTATCCTGTCGGGCAACGCCATCGTGGAAGCGAAAGTGAAAGCGCTGGGCTTCGGCGCCGACGACTATATGACCAAGCCCTTCCACAAGGACGAACTGGTCGCGCGCATCGCCGCCGTCGTCCGCCGCTCCAAGGGCCACAGCCAGTCGGTCATCACCACCGGCAAGCTCACCGTCAATCTGGATGCCAAGACCGTCGAAGTGGACGGCAGCCGCGTTCATCTCACCGGAAAAGAATATCAGATGCTGGAGCTGCTCTCGCTCCGCAAAGGCACCACGCTTACCAAAGAGATGTTCCTGAACCATCTCTATGGCGGCATGGACGAGCCGGAACTGAAGATCATCGACGTCTTCATCTGCAAGCTGCGCAAGAAACTGGCCGCCGCCACGAACGGCGACAATTACATCGAGACCGTCTGGGGCCGCGGCTATGTGCTGCGCGATCCCAATGGCGAAGAGATCATCCAGGTCGCGTAAGCGCCGGATGGATAGACCAAAAAGGGCGCCCTTGCGGCGCCCTTTTTATTTTTGGCTACAGCTCAGCAGCTTGCCGTCCAGGCTGGAACCCAGCAACAGACGGTTTCCTGCCGCAACCGCCACGCTTGCACCCGCCAATTGCGATCCGTCATT
>JAFECN010000165.1 GCA_018242145.1 Pseudomonadota bacterium | reverse complement strand
TGTCCTGCAGCGCGAAATCCTCGCCAAGACCACAGGCCCGGTGAGAACCGGATAATCCGCGATAGCAAGCGGACCTGTCGAGCGATGTTGAGAGTAGCGAAGTGGCCATCGGACCCGCGAACACAAAGCGCCGGGTGCGGGATGCCCAACAAGGCTTCCCAACCATTATCGCTCTTCGCAAGAAGAGCACTCTCTCGTGCACATGCCTTCAAGGCATCCCGCACCGCCCCTCATCATCTTGGAGCAGGCGTATGATTTTCAGAATGTGCCAAACGGCAAACGGCGAAGCGTTGTCTTTCCTCCCCCGTTTACGGGGGAGGTGCTGAGCGAGCGGAGCGAGGCGAAGCGGAGGGGGCCCGCAGCGCACCAGCACCCCCTCCGGCGCTTCGCGCCTCCTCCCCCGTAAACGGGGGGAGGAAACAAGCGGGAAGGTGACTGTCACAGCACAGAAGTTCAAAACGTCTTCATCGCAAACCCCGAAAGGATCCCTCCCATGCGCCAACGCCTCAACGCCGCGAAATCCGCTCCCGCCGGTTACAAGCTGATGCTCGATATGGAGGCATATCTCCACCAATGCGGCCTGGAAGAATCCCTGATCGAGCTGGTGAAGATGCGCGCCTCGCAGATCAATGGCTGCGCCTTCTGTCTCGACATGCATTCGCGCGACGCGCGCAAGAACGGTGAAACGGAGCAGCGCCTTTATGTCCTCTCCGCATGGCGCGAAACGGATCTGTTCAGCGACCGCGAGCGCGCCGCGCTGGAATGGACGGAAGCGCTCACTTTGGTGTCGCAAACCCACGCGCCGGACGCGGCCTATGCCGCGGCGACCGCGCAGTTCAACGATGCGGAACTGGCCAACCTCACCTTGCTGATCGGCACCATCAACACCTGGAACAGAATTGCGATTGGCTTTCGCATGCCGCTTCCGATAGCAAAGGCGGCCTGATGGTTTTGCCAGAGCCCTTATGAACGTCGATCGTTATCTGCGCCGCGTGGGACTGACCGCGCGCCCGCCCGCAACGCTTGCCGGACTGACGGCGCTGCACCGCGCCCATCTGCTCGCGATCCCGTATGAGAACCTCGATGTCCAGCTTGGCCGCAAGGTGACGATCCAGCGGCCCGCGATCTACGAGAAGATCGTGGAGCAGGGCCGCGGCGGCTGGTGCTACGAGATGAACGGCCTTCTCGGCTGGGCGCTCTATGAGCTGGGCTTCCGCGTCACGCGCGCCACCGGCGCGGTGATGCGCGAAGTCTCCGGCGATGCCGCCAACGGCAATCATCTGGTGCTGCGGGTGGATTTGCCCGAAGGTCTCTATCTCGCCGATGTCGGCTTCGGCGACGGCCCGCGCGATCCCATCCGCGTCGCGGCGGGCGCGTTCCACGCCGACGGCTTCGACTTCTCTCTGCGCCGCGTGGACGATCGCTGGTGGCGCCTCATCAACGATCCCCGCGGCGGCGCGCCGAGTTTCGATTTCAACCTCGATCCGGCGGACGAGACGCTGCTGGCCGCCAAATGCGACCATTTGCAAAGCGATCCGTCATCGGTGTTCGTGCAGAATCTCGTCGCCCAGCGCCACGTTCCGGGCGGGCTGGAAATCCTCCGTGGGCGGACGATCCGCAGCATCCGCGCCGGCGGCATCGAGAACCGGCTGATCGCCAGCGCCGACGAACTGATAGAAACGCTGCACGATGTGTTCGCGCTGGATATTCCGGAAGCGGCGGCGCTATGGCCCAAGATCGCCGCGCGGCACGACGAGGTGACGGCGCAGAAGGCGAATGCCTAGGCGCGCGCGATGAAGCCGCGCACGACCGGATAGATTTCGTCCTGCCAGCGATGCCCGGCGAACACGCCGTAATGGCCCACCTTCGGCTGCAGATGATGTTGCTTGCGGGTCGCGGGAATGTTCGGCGTGAGCTTGTGCGCCGCTTCGGTTTGGCCGGGCGCGCAGATGTCGTCGCGCTCGCCTTCCACCGTGAGCAACGCCGTTTTTTTGATCGCGGAAAGATCCACGCGCCGGCCGCGCCATTCGAACCTGCCGCGCGCCAGGTGATGATCCTGGAACACGCGCTGCACGGTTTCGAGATAGAACTCCGCCGGCATGTCGAACACCGCGAAATATTCGTCGTAGAAATTGCGCGTTGCGGTGGCCTGATCGTCGCGCGCGTGGACGACATGCTCGAACAGGTCCAGATGCGCCCGCACATGGCGCGGCAGGTTCATCGACATGAAGCCGGTCACCTGCAGAAAGCCCGGATAGACGCGGCGATGCGCGCCCTTGAACCGCGCCGGCACGGGGGAGATCAGATTCCGCTCGAACCATGCGATCGGATGATCGGTCGCCAGATGGTTCACCACGGTCGGATTGATGCGCGTGTCCACCGGGCCCGCCATCAGGGTGAGGGAACGCGGCTGCGCCGGGCTGTCGTTTTGCGCCATCAGCGCCACGGTCGCGAGCAGCGCGTTGCAGGGCTGGCAAACGCCGATCACATGCGTGTCCGGTCCCAGATATTCGATGAACCGCATGACGTGTTCGATATAGTCGTCGAGGCCGAAGGCGCCTTCTTCGCGCGGGATGTCGCGGGCGTTGTTCCAGTCGGTGATGAAGACGTCGTGATCGGGCAGCAATGTGCGCACGGTGTCGCGCAGCAGCGTCGCGAAATGTCCCGCCAGCGGCGCGACCAGCAGCACGCGCTTCTGCTTTAGCGAAATGGACTTGCGGAAATGGAGCAGGGTGCCGAACGGCGTTTCGAGCGCGGGCTCCTCGGTGATCTGAACGGCTTTGCCCGCCAGTTCGATATCCGCGATGTCGTAGGATGGCCGCTCATGCGTCAGGCCGCTGCGCGCGACCAGTTCGGCCGCGGCGCCCATCGTGCGGGCGAACAGATTGCCCCAGGGCCCGGCCATCGGCTCGCGTAACACCGCGGCGGCCAGATCGGCATAGATGCGAAACGGAGCAAGAAAATCCTGCCGCGCCTGATACGCGTTGTACAACATGCCTTGCGAACGCCCCTTCGTGCCTGATTCCCCGGCACATCGGTGTGAAGCCTAAGGTATAATGTGCTGCATTGCGAAATGGTTTCTTGCGGGCGCGAAGAGGGGCAGAAAATGGCGGTAATCAGCGTTTTGGCGGCTGGAACGCGGGGCGATGTGCAGCCTCCCGCAGCTTTCTGCAAAGAGCTTGACCGGCGCGGCTATGAAGTTCGCCTTATCGCGCACAAGGAATTTGGCGACCTGATCGCCGGTAGCGGTGTCAGGCTGAAACCGCTGGTCGGCAACATCCATGAGGAGTTCACAAGCCCCGATGCGCGAAGGTTCTTCGCGGCGGGCGGCAATCCCTTCACCTTCCTCAAGTGGTTCTCCGATGTCGCCAAGAAATACACCGCGGAGACGACGCCACTGGTGCGTGACTATGTGAAAGGCTCCGACATCATCGTCGGTACCGGACTTATGGATTATTTCTCGACCGCTGTTGGCCGTGCCTTGGGCATTAAGGCGGCGCACGCCTACATGCAGCCCTTTCTGCCGTCACGTGCATTTCCGTGTGCTTTGTTCAAACCGCCGCCATTCGACATGCCGGGATGGTTGAACAAGCTCGAGACTCAAATCTATTTTGAGACGGTGTGGGCAAGCGGACGGCCGGTCGCCAAGCTGATGCACAAGATGCTCGGCCTTCCGCCGCCGGCTTGGCGCTATCCGGCTTTCGCGGAATTACATCTCGGCCAGCCATACATGATGGCCTACAGCGAACAGCTATTGCCGCGTCCCGGCGATTGGCCAGCGCATGCGGAGGTCACGGGATTCTGGTTTCTCGATACACCATCGTCCTGGAAGCCGCCGGAAGATCTGGCGCGCTTTATCGAAAGCGGGTCGCCGCCCGTCTATGCCGGGTTCGGCAGCATGGTGATGAAAGATCCGAAATCGACGGTGAACGCCGTATTGCAAGCATTGAAAGCGAACAACGCACGCGGCGTCATCGCGGCAGGATGGAGTGGATATAAACCCACTGATCTTCCCGACACAGTGTTCGCCGTGGATTCAGTTCCGCATGACTGGCTGATGCCGAAGATGGCAGCGTCAATTCATCACGGCGGGGCAGGGACGACCGGGGCGTCGTTGCGCGCCGGTATTCCGCAGATCGTTGTTCCTTTTCTTGGCGACCAGTTTTTCTGGGGCCTGCAGGTCGAGAAGCGCGGGCTGGGGCCAAAGGCATTGCCGCACAACCATCTCAACGCGCACGCGCTGACCAAGGCCATGAACACGGTATTGACCGATCAATCGATGCGAAATCGTGCCGCGGAAGCGGGGCGGCGCGTACGCGCGGAGAACGGCGCGGCGCGCGCTGCCGATATTATCGAGCGGGCGATGAAAGCTTAGCTCTCGTTCGGCTTGGTCTGGAGCTGGACGTAGTTCTGGATGCCCATCTGCTCGATCAGGCGCTGCTGGGTCTGCAGCCAGTCGATGTGCTCTTCCTCGCTTTCGAGGATATGCACGAACAGCTCGCGGCTGACGTAGTCCTTCACCTTCTCGCAATGGGTGATCGCGTTTTTCAGGTCGGGATGCGCCTTCTGCTCAAGGCGCAGATCGCAATGCAGAACCTCTTCGACATTCTCGCCGATCAGGAGCTTGCCGAGGTCCTGAAGATTGGGAAGCCCGCCCAGGAACAGCACGCGCTTGATGAGCGTGTCGGCGTGCTTCATCTCGTCGATGGATTCTTCGTAGACTTTCCTGGAAAGCTCCGAGAGGCCCCAATCCGCCAGCATCCGCGAATGCAGGAAGTACTGGTTGATCGCGGTGAGTTCGTTCTTCAGGACAAGGTTGAGGAAACCGATGACCTCTGCGTCGCCCTGCATCGAGGCAACGGGGGCAGGGCCTACGCCGCGCGGTCCCGGTTGGACGTTTCGGCCCGTGTTTCGTCCAGCATTTCGGCGATTGTTTCCTGGCATCGTCCGCACTTCCTCTTCGCACCGCACAGGCCGTAAACGTCTTCGGCCCGCTTCGGGCCAGCCTCGCAGGCCGCACGAATCCGCGTGTCATTGAGCCTATTGCAGACGCAGACGATCATCCAAGAAAACCAGCGAATTGCCCCTTATAGATGATGCGTTTGCGACTGATTGTCAATCGCGCGGGCTGCGGCCTTGTGACCGGCGCAAGCCCCTGAAAACCGGGATTTATTCGTAAGCCGTGGACCGCGCTTCGGCCAGCACGGAGGCATCCACGATTTTCTGGACAGCGCCGTAGTTCGTTTTGCCGGTGCCCAGAACGGGAATGTCCTCCACCGTCACGATGCGCCTCGGCACGGCGAGATCCGGAACGCCGTGGTTGTGGGCCCAGCCGATCAGGTCCTGCCGCGTCGCATCCTTGTAAGTGGTGGCAAGAACGATCTGCTCGCCCTTGCGTCCGTCCGCGATAGCGACGGCGGCATGGCTGTGTTCCGGCCAGAGCGCCGAGGCGATGCTTTCGACAACCGCAAGCGACACGGACTCGCCGCCGATCTTGGCGAACCGCTTGAGGCGGCCCTTGATGGCGATGAAGCCGTCTTCGTCCACGGTCACCACGTCGCCGGTGTCGTGCCATCCTTCGGGTGGCGGAACGATGACGCCCGGCGCATCCGGCTTGATATAGCCCAGCATCACATTCGGGCCTCTCACGACAAGACGTCCGGCGTTCGGAATGCCTTCCACGGGATCGAGGCGCATCTTCATGTCGGCCATCAACTGCCCGACCGTGCCGTGCCGGTTCGCACCGGGACGGTTGGCGGCAATCACCGGCGCGGCTTCGGTCACGCCGTAGCCTTCCAGCAATTCGATGCCGTGCTTCTTCTTCACGAAGGCCCGCGTTTCGTCGCGCAACCGCTCCGCGCCGCAGACAGTGAGGCGCAGCGTCTTCAGATCGCCGGGTTCGGCGGCGCGGGCATATTGCGTGATGAACGTATCGGTCGAGACGACGATGGTCGCGCCATGCGCCTTGATGCGGCGCACGATTTCGTGCGGCTGTAGCGGCGTCGGATGACAGACGACCTTGATGCCCAGCAGCAGCGGCATGATCGATCCCACCGTCAAACCAAAGCAGTGGAACGCGGGCAGGGGATTGAACAGGACGTCGGAGGGATAGAGCGCCAGATGCGCGCGCACCTGTTCGACATTCGCCACCAGATTGGTGTGCGACAAGGCCACGCCCTTGGGCTCGCCTTCGGTGCCGGAGGTGAACAGGATCACGGCGGTGGAATCCGGCGGCGGATGCGACGTGATTACGCTGGGCAGGAACAGTCCGATGGCCGCGGAAGCCTTGTCCGCCAGCGACAGGTGTTCGCGCACATCTTCGAGATAGACGATGGTCGCCAGCTTGGAGAGGTCGTCGATCAGCGGCTGATATCCGCCCATTTCCACAAAGCGCTTCGCCGTCACGATGCGTTTCACCTGCGCGGTCTTGAGCGCGGACTTGAGCGCCGCAAGTCCTGCGGTGAAATTCAGCATCGCCGGCACGCGGCCATAGGCTGACAAGGCGAGGAAGGTGACGACGGCGCCCGCGCCCGTGGGCAGCATCACGCCGACATTCTCGCCCGCATGGGTGCCGTGCCGGAGCGCGCTACCCAGCGCGAGCGTTCCGCGCATGATGTCGTCATAGGTGCGCTCGCTGTCGTCCACGTCGATGACGCAGACGCGCTTGCCGCCGAATTTGCGCCGTGCCCGCGCGAAGGCGCTGAATACCGAGCGCTGCGCTGTGGACATGTCGAAGGGCACAACGTCTTCGCCGGACGCAGCGGCAACAGTGGCAAGAGTCAAATTTCGCTCCCCGGCTCCGGCGTTCGCCGCCGTTGTTGTCGCCCAAGCCTAGCGCAGCACCGGGCCGTGGCAAATGCCGGTCAGGCGTCGCGCAAAGGCTGGGTCTGAACGCTGTCCAGATATTCGTCCAGCCGCGCGATCCTTCCGTTCGTGACGGTCACGACGAGGCAGGCGGGCATCGAAAACGGCTTGCCGTTCCGCAAGGTCCCGTGAAGGACATGCTGCTGGACATAGCCGCCGTCGAATATGTGGCGGCTCTTGATCTCGTAGCGGCGGCCGGAGAGGTGTCGCGCGACCCAGGCGAGCACCCTGGCGTTCTCATCCACCGTTTGTTCGAGGCCGTCATTGTTGTGCCAGATGCGGGCGTCTGGCGCGTAGCAGGCGCGGACCTCCTGAATGTCGCCGGTTTCGATGGCGCGCATGAAGCGGTCCGGCAGCATGTTCGTGTCGGTTGCCGTGGTCATGGCGCAATGCTTGGCCCTATCGGCGGCAGGGTCAAGCGCGGGTGGTTTCGCGGCCCGAAGAGTCCTATATGACGGCGCATGACCCTGGTCATCGACAGAACCCAGCTTCGCCATCCGGAGAAGGCGCACCGGCCGGACACGCCGACGCTGCGCAAGCCGGACTGGATTCGCGTGAAAGCGCCGGTGTCGAAGGAATATGCCGTCACCAAATCCATCGTCCGCGAGCACAATCTGAAGACGGTGTGCGAGGAGGCGGGCTGCCCGAACATCGGCGAATGCTGGACGCATCGTCATGCCACCATGATGATCATGGGCGATACCTGCACGCGCGCCTGCGCCTTCTGCAATGTGAAGACCGGCCTGCCGCACGCGCTCGATGCGGAAGAGCCCGTGAATGTGGCCAAAGCCGTCGCCAAGCTCGGGCTCAAACATGTCGTCATCACCTCCGTGGATCGCGACGACCTGGCGGATGGCGGCGCCGATCATTTTGCGCAAACGATCAACGCCATCCGCGCGCAATCGCCGGGCACGACTATCGAGGTTCTGACGCCGGATTTCCTGCGCAAGGACGGCGCGCTGGACGTGGTGATGGCGGCGCGGCCGGATGTGTTCAACCACAATCTCGAAACCGTGCCGCGGCTCTATCTCACCGTGCGCCCCGGCGCGCGCTATTTCGCGTCGCTGCGCTTGCTGGAGCGGGCGAAGGAACTGGTGCCGACCGGCTTCACCAAATCCGGCCTGATGGTGGGCCTGGGCGAAACCCGCGAAGAGATCATGCAGGTGATGGACGACCTGCGCGCGGCGGGCGTCGATTTCCTCACCATCGGCCAATATCTCCAGCCGACGAAGAAACATGCCAGGCTCGAACGCTTCTGGTCGCCGGAGGAGTTCCGGGGGCTGGAAGCCATCGCCAGGGCGAAAGGCTTCCTGATGGTCAGCGCCTCGCCGCTGACGCGCTCGTCCTATCACGCGGATGCCGATTTCGCGCAGATGCAGGCCAATCGCGCGGCGAAGCACCGGACCCCTTGACGCAATCCCCATATTAGGGAGAGCGCAATTGGAGGTTTCCCATGTCTGCAACTGTTGAAAAAGCCACAACTGCCACTGAGCGCCGTATCGTGCACAAATTTCCCGGCATGCCCGCGCAGGATGGCGCGGGCGTGAAGCTGACGCGCCTCGTCGGCACGCCGCAGCTTCCCGATCTGGATCCCATCCTGATGCTGGACACGTTCCGCTCGGACAATCCGAACGATTACGGCGCCGGGTTCCCGGAGCATCCGCATCGCGGCTTCGAAACCGTGAGCTACATGATCAAAGGCTCGATGGCCCATCGCGACAATCATGGCGGCAAGGGACTCATCACCGATGGCGGCGTCCAGTGGATGACGGCCGGACGCGGCGTGGCACATTCCGAGATGCCCGCGCAGACCGGCGGCCACATGTTCGGCTTCCAGCTCTGGCTCAATCTTCCTGCGAAAGAGAAGATGCGGGAGCCGTGGTATGCCGATATTCCGGCGACCGAAATTCCCGTGATCGCTCTTGGGGGCGGCAACAGCGCCAAGCTGATCGTGGGCGAATGGAACGACATGAAAGGTCCGGGGCCGGATCGCGCGATCCAGCCCTTCATCGCGGATGTCACGGTCGCCGCGAACAGCGAAGTGGAAGTGCCCGTGGCTGCCGGACACAACGCCTTCCTCTATGTGTTCGAAGGCGAAGCGAAGGTCGCCGGCGAGAGCGTCCGCAAAGGCGAACTCGCCGTCCTGTCGCTGGGCGACAAGACGCGCGTAGGAGCCGCCGCCGATGGCGCCCGCTTCCTCGTTGTCGCCGGCAAGCCGCTGCGCGAGCCCATCGCCAAATACGGCCCCTTCGTGATGAACACCGCCGACGAAATCCGCAAGGCGATCCACGACTATCAGAGCGGGCAGTTCTAACAGCACCCCACCGCTGTCATGGCCCGCGAATGCGGGCCACCCAGGTGATACCGCTCCACAGTGAGAAATTCTCTGCGGCTCTGCGTGAATCAATTTCTCACGCAGAGCCGCAGAGAGGCGGAGTTGGGCTCGATTCTTAGAGATACCGCAGTCTTCAACTGGGTGGCCCGCATTCGCGGGCCATGACAAATTGGGCTATGACCTCCCACGCCGAATCCCGCGTCGTTCCCTATTCCGCCGATCTCATGTTCGCGATTGTCGCGGATGTGGAGCGCTACCCGGAATTCGTGCCGTGGACGGTGAGCCTGCGCGTGCTCAAGCGCGAGCCGTTCGGTGAGGGCGAAGTGCTGACCGCGGAAACGGTTGTCGGCTTCCGTGCCTTGCGCGAACGCTACAAGAGCCGGGTCGTTCTCGATCCCAAAGCGCGGACCGTGGATGTGACGCAGGTGGACGGTGTTTTCCGCGAACTGGAAAACCGCTGGCGCTTCACACCGGAAGATAAAGGTTGCCGCGTGGATTTCTCCATCCGCTTCAAATTCAAGAGCAAGATGCTGGAAGCGGTGGCAGGAGCGGCGTTCGGCTTGGTCGTCACACAGATGACCAGGGCATTCGAAGATCGTGCGAGAACATTGTCAGAAAAGCCGCTGTAGCAATTCCAGCGCCGCTTCCACCGTCTTCATCCGGATCTCGCTTCGTCCGATGTCGCCGAAGCGGTGCGCCTCATGGATGATCGAGCGCCGCTCGCGGCAGGCGGCGATATGCACCAGACCAACAGGCTTGAGCGGTGTGCCGCCGCCGGGTCCCGCAACGCCTGTCACCGCCACCGCAATATGCGCGTTGGAGTTCTCCACCGCGCCTTCGGCCATCATCCGCGCCACGGGTTCGGACACCGCGCCCATGTCGGCGATCAGATCGCCCGGCACGTTCAGCATGTCCTGCTTGGCACGGTTGGAATAGGTGACGAAGCCACGGTCCACCACATCCGACGATCCCGGGATTTCGGTGAGCAGTCCGGCGATCAATCCTCCGGTGCAGCTTTCCGCCGTGGCGATGCGCAGCTTCTGTTCGCGCGCCTGCATCAGCACCATTTCGGCGAGGCGCAGAAGATGCGGCGAAAACATCAGAACACTCCCAGATGGCCGAGCAGCACGAGTATGACGCATCCCATCAGCGCGGCAACGATGTCGTCCACCATGATGCCGAGGCCGCCCGGCACCGTGCGCTCGATGGTTTTGATGGGCCAGGGCTTCAGGATGTCGAACAGCCGGAACAGGATGAAGGCGAGGAAATAGGCCGGAATGGATAGCGGCGCGAACGCGCAGATGACCCATTGCCCCGCGACCTCGTCGATCACGCATTCCGACGGATCGTCCCGCCCATTGGCGCGCGCATAGATCTCGCAGGCCCACGCGCCGACGCCGAGAACGACGATGGCCGCAAACATCAGCAGGAAGCGCCCGCCCGCCATGGCGATGATCCAGGCGACGGGCAGGGCGACAATACTGCCCGCCGTGCCCGGCGCCGTCGGCGCGCGGCCGACGCCGAACACGGTGGCGATCTGCGTTGCGATCCGCTGCATCGCGTCTTCGGTCATCGCGTGCCGTCCATACGAATGGTCACGATGGCCTGCGCGGCCAGCCCTTCGCCGCGTCCGGTGAAGCCCATGCCTTCGGTGGTGGTCGCCTTGATGCTGATGCGCGACGGGTCCGTCGCCGTGATCTCCGCGACGCGCGCGCGCATGGCGTCGCGATGAGGGCCGATTTTCGGGCGTTCGCAGATCAGGGTGACATCCGCATTCGTCAGGGTTCCACCCTTCAGACGCAGCAATGCCATCGCGTGTTCCAGAAATTGCGCCGAATTGGCGCCGCGCCATTTGGGATCGCTGGGCGGAAAATGCTGGCCGATGTCGCCTGCGCCGATCGCGCCGAGAATGGCGTCGGTCAGTGCGTGCAATCCCGCATCGGCATCGGAATGGCCTTCAAGGGTTTTGTCGTGCGCGATCTTCACGCCGCACAGCCACACATGATCCCCCGGCACAAAGCGATGCGCGTCGAAGCCCATCCCGGTGCGAAATTCACGCGCACCGGCCAGCAATCGCTCTGCGAAGGCCATGTCGTCGCGCGTTGTGATTTTCACGTTTTCCTCTTCTCCGGCGACCGGTTCTATTTTCAGTCCGGCCAATTCGGCCATCGCCATGTCGTCCGTCACCTCTTCCTGCGCGAAGCGCTGGTGCGCGGCGAAGATCGCTTCGAAGCGGAAGCCTTGCGGCGTCTGCGCGCGCAGCAGGCCTTCGCGCGAAACCGTTTTCCAGTCGCCGCCGGCATTCGTCTTCAAAGTATCGGCAACCGGGAGCAATGGGATCGCCGCGTCGGCACCGTTCTCCAGTGCAGCGATCACCCGCGCGATCAGCGCATGGGATGCGAGCGGCCGGGCCGCATCGTGGATCAACACCGCTTCAGGTTTGTGCACCGATAAAGCATGCAGCCCGTGGAAAACCGAATGACGGCGTGTGTCTCCGCCCGCAACCGGCGTCAGCAGTTTCAGCCCCGTGACAGCTTCGCGGAATTGCGCTTCATGCTCCGGCCCGACCACGATCTGAATCCATTCGATGCCGGGGATCCCCGCAAAGGCCTGAATGGAGCGGCGCAGGATCGGGATGCCTGCCAGCGGCTGATATTGCTTGGGAACGTCGCCGCCGAGGCGCGTGCCGGACCCGCCGGCGACAATCAAAAGAGCAGTACGAAGCATCCCGGCAAACTGCGGCGGGGCCCCATCCGGGTCAACGCGCGGTGTTGCAGAACCCTTGCGCGACCGCAGCTATGATGCCTAGAATATAGACAATGATTTTTATGCCTAATAAATGGGCAATATGAGCGCCGCAGACGAATTGGAAGGGCCGCCTATCGGCCAGATTTTTGCCGTTCTTCCTATGCCCGTCCTGCTGGTCGGGCAGGATTTGCGGGTGCTCGCCGTCAACCCGGCGGCCGAGCAGTTCTTCGCGGTGAGCGCCGGAGTCATCACTCGCCAGCGATTGGATGAACTGGTGCCGTTCGGCAGCCCGATCCTGCAACTTGTTGCGCAGGCGCAGGATCGCAACGCCTCCATCGGTGAGCGCGATGTCGATCTGGCCACACCCAAGGGCGGCGAGCGGACCGCCGATGTGGTGGCGACGCCCGCGGGCGATGCCGACGGCAATGTGGTTCTCACCCTGCACGAACGCAGCCTTGCGCAGCGTCTCGACCGGCAATTGCTTCATCGCGGCGCGGTGCGTTCCCTTCATGGCATGGCCGCGGTGCTGGCGCATGAGATCAAGAACCCACTCGCCGGCATTCGCGGCGCGGCGCAATTGCTGGAAGAAGCGGTGCAGCCCGCCGACCGCAATCTCACGCGCCTGATTTGCGACGAAACCGACCGCATCCGCGATCTCATCGACCGGATGGAATCTTTCGGCGACCGCCGCGCTTTCACGCGCGCGCCGGTGAACATTCACGAGGTGCTCGGCCGCGTGCGGCAAATCGCAGAAACGAGCTTCGCCCGGCATGTGAACTTCGTGGAGGTATTCGATCCCTCGCTCCCGCTTGTCTCCGGTGACAAGGATCAACTGATCCAGGTGTTCCTCAACCTCGTGCGCAATGCCAGCGATGCGCTGCCGGAAATCGGCGGCGAGATCATGCTGACGACTGGCTATCGCCCCGGCATGCGCGTGGGTGCGGGAACATCCGGCGCGCGGCTGAGCGTGCCGCTGGAAGTGACCGTGCGCGACAACGGCTTCGGCGTGCCGCCCGATCTGCTTCCCTATATCTTCGATCCGTTCGTCACGACCAAGCCGAACGGCAGCGGGCTGGGTCTTGCGCTCGTCGCCAAGATTGTCGGCGATCACGGCGGCGTCGTGGAGTGCGACTCCGCTGCGGGCCGCACGGTGTTTCGCGTCTTGTTGCCCAAAGCAGACGGTGGAGGCTGAGCATGCCGGCGGGAACCATCCTGATTGCCGACGACGATGCCGCCATCCGCACCGTCCTGCATCAGGCGCTCGGACGCGCGGGATATGATGTGCGCACGACGGCGACGGCGGCGGGCCTGTGGCGCTGGGTGTCGGCGGGCCAGGGCAATCTCGTCATCACCGATGTCGTGCTGCCCGATGAGAGCGGTTTCAACCTTCTGCCGCGCATCAAGCGTTTACGCCCCGATCTCCCAGTAGTGGTGATGAGCGCGCAGAACACGATCCTCACCGCCATCACCGCGGCGGAGCGCGGCGCATTCGACTATCTGCCCAAGCCGTTCGACCTGAAGGAACTGACCGCGCTGGTGCAGCGTGCGCTGGCGGCGCCGCAGGCCGAACAGCAAACGGCGGCGCCTGCGGAAGGCGATGAAGAGCGCTTGCCGCTGATCGGCCGTTCGTCCGCGATGCAGGAGATCTATCGCGTCATCGCGCGCCTCACGCAGACCGATCTCACGGTGATGATCGTGGGCGAATCCGGCACCGGCAAGGAACTCGTCGCGCGCGCGCTGCACGATTACGGCCGCCGCCGCAGCGGGCCGTTCGTCGCCGTGAACATGGCGGCGATCCCGAAAGAGCTTGTCGAGAGCGAATTGTTCGGCCATGAGCGCGGCGCGTTCACCGGCGCCACCAATCGCGGCATCGGCCGTTTCGAGCAGGCCGAAGGCGGCACGCTGTTTCTGGATGAGATCGGCGACATGCCGCTCGAAGCGCAGACGCGCCTGCTGCGCGTGCTGCAGCAGGGCGAATACACCACCGTCGGCGGGCGGACGCCGATCAAGACCGATGTGCGCATCGTCGCCGCCACCAATCGCGATTTGCGCCAGCTCATCCAGCAGGGCCTGTTCCGCGAGGATCTTTATTACCGCCTGAACGTCGTGCCGCTGCGCCTGCCGCCGCTGCGCGAGCGCATCGAGGATATTCCCGATCTTGTCCGTCACTTCCTGCGCAAGGCTGAGGAAGAGGGATTGCCGCCGAAATATCTCGATGCCGGCGCGCAGCAATTGCTGCGCCAATATCGCTGGCCCGGCAATGTGCGCGAACTGGAAAACCTCATCCGCCGTCTGGCGGTGCTTCACGCGGGTGAAACGATTCCGGAATCGGCCATCGCCGCCGAACTAAAAGAGCCGCCGCGCGCGACCGCTGCCGAAACGGGGCAGGCGGATTCGCTTTCCGCCGCAGTGGAACTTCACCTGACTCGCTACTTCGCGGAGCATGGCGACCGCCTGCCGCCGCCCGGCGTTTACGACAGGATGCTGCAGGAACTGGAACGGCCGCTGCTGTCGATTTGCCTTGCCGCCACCCGCGGAAACCAGATCCGCGCGGCGCATCTGCTGGGCCTCAACCGCAATACCCTGCGCAAGAAAATCCGCGACCTCGGCCTTGAAGTCGTGCGTGGCCTGAAGCCCGAGTAGTGGCTTAACTTTGTTGCGTTTTTGCATCGCGGCATTCTTGCAACAGGCTGTGGCATCGCTACACTGCGGCCCAATCCCAAATGCTGACCGGCACTTAGCGCTGGCCGGAAGCTGCCTGAAGGGCATGAATGGCGACTGCGAATACACTCGATCGGCCTTCGCCCGGTGGGCTGCTGGGAATGTTCAGGAACGTCTCCCGGCCGTCGCTGGCCGCGTTCGGCGTGGCGCTGCTCGTCATCGCCTCCGGCAGCCTGACCTACGGCATCGTGACCGGCGGCGTGGCTTACACGCCCAACTCCTCGGTGATGCTGGCGCTGCTTCTGGTCAATCTGGCGCTGGTGCTGTCGCTGGGCGCGTTGATCGCATGGCGGCTCACGCGGCTTTGGGCGGAGCGCAAATCCGGCTCGGCGGGCGCGCGGCTTCATGTCCGCCTCGTGGCGATGTTCAGCATGATCGCGGTCATCCCCGCCGTGTTCGTGGCGGTGTTTGCCGTTCTCACGCTCAATCTCGGTATCGAGCAATGGTTCGCGCCGCGCGTGAAAGGCGCCATCGAGAATTCC
>JAFECN010000164.1 GCA_018242145.1 Pseudomonadota bacterium | reverse complement strand
GGATTCGGAATCGTCGATCACCGGATCGGCGACGGCGACATGGGTGAAATCCTTCGGCTGCGGCGCGGGCGCCTGGCCGGTCATCGCGGTCTGGGCGCGGGCTTCCTGCACCACGGCGACACCCTTGAGCACCAGCAACCCCGCGCCGACGATGATGACGGCGGGCAGCAGGCGGAAGTAGCGCGACGGCTTTTTCACCGGACGTTCCTCAAGGCTTGGGGCTTGAGCGCTTCCAGACGCGCGCCGAGCGCGGCGGGCATCGGCATCACATTGCCGGCGGCGCGCGGCGCGGTGCTGCGCTCCACCATGCGCTCGGCGATGCGCTCGCCCGACGCGGTGAGGATGGAAAGCTCGTCGGCGATGGAACGGCCGCGCGAAATACGCTCGTCCAGCGCCTCGGCGGCACCGGCGGCGGTGGATTTGAGCATCCGCATGGAGGACCCCGCCGCGACGATGGCTTCGTTCAGTTTCGCGATGGTGTCTTTCAGGCCGTCCTGGCCTTTGCGCAGCGCCGACAGCTTACGCTCCAGCACGGCGCAATAGACGATGGTGGCGAAGAGCAGAACGGACAGCCCGATCTCGACCAGAAGAGAGACGTTCAGCATAGCCATGTTCAAAGCCCTTTCGAGGCATCTGTGCGTTGCACCGCTTCATCGACGCGCACGGCGACCGCCGAACCGACGCGGCCCATGCGCCCGCGCAGCAGCGGCACGCCGCCGCAGCGCATTTCGATTTTGGATTCCGGCGTCGCGTTCAGCAGGATCGTCTCGCCGACCTGCATGTTCATGATCTTGTTGAGCGACATGATCTGCTCGTCGAGGATCGCGTCGATATCCACGCGCGTGGACCACAATTCGGTGGCCAGATGGCCTTCCCAGATGGAGTCGCGGCCGAACTTCTCGCCCATGAACTGCTGCAGCAGCAATTTGCGGATCGGCTCCAGCGTGGCGTAGGGCAGCAGCAATTCGGTGCGCCCGCCGCGGTCTTCCATGTCGATGCGCAGCTTGACCAGAATGGCGGCATTGGCGGGCCGCGCGATGGCGGCGAAGCGCGGATTGGTTTCGAGGCGATCCAGCGTGAAGTTCACCGGCGCCAAGGGCTCGAACGCCTGCACCATGTCGTTCATGATCACTTCGATCATGCGCTGCACCAGCGTGCGCTCGATGGTGGTGTAGGGGCGGCCCTCGATGCGCATGGCGGCGCTGCCGCGGCGTCCGCCGAGCAGAACGTCCACGATCGAATAGATGAGGTTGGAGTCGACGGTGAAGAGGCCGTAATTGTCGAGTTGCTCGGCGCGGAACACCGCCAGGATCGCGGGCAGCGGAATGGAATTCAGATAATCGCCGAAACGGATGGAGGTGATGTTGTCCAGACTCACTTCCACGTTGTCGGAGGTGAAATTGCGCAAGCTCGTCGTCATCAGCCGCACCAGGCGGTCGAAGACGATCTCCAGCATCGGCAGGCGCTCATAGGACACGAGCGCCGAATTGATGATGGCGCGCACGCCGGACTTGTCCTGCAGCGCATCGTCGTTGACGTCGAAGCCCAGAAGGCTGTCGATCTCGTCCTGATTGAGAACGCGCTCGGAGGTTGCCGCATCCGCCGTGGCGGCCGCCACAGCTTCCGCGTCCGGCGCAGCAGCGCCGTCCGGCGCGGGATTTTCGGTTTCGTCAGCCATTATCCGCCTATTGCACGATCATTTCTTTGAGGAGCACGTCTTTCACCGCATAGGGCGCGGTGGCGACATTGATGCGGCGCAGAAGCTCTTCCTTCAGGCGCAACACGCCGGCAGAACCCTTGAGGTCGTCCACCCGCAATTCGCGCAGATAGCTTTGAAACTGATCGACGACGCGCGGCATCAAGGGCTGGATGCCGGCCTTTTCGTCCGCGCCGGTAAGTTCCAGCGCCACGCCCAGTTTCAGATAAGCCGGGTTGCCGTCCGCCGACTGGATGTTCACGACCATGTCGGGCATTTGATAGAACGCCACCTGCGGCGCCACGATGGGCGGCGGCGGGGCTTTTCCGTCCTTGGTGCTGGCGGTTTTGGTTTCGCCGGAGCCGCTGAAGAGGAAGAAGTAAGCACCCGCGCCGCCGCCGCCGAGCACAAGCAGTGCCGCCGCCGCGACGATGATCAACATCTTCTTGTTGCCGAGCAGTTTCTTAACGAAACCTTGCTTCGCGCCCTCCGCGCCTTCGCCTTCCGGCGCGGCGCCTTCTTCGTTCCCGGTCTCGGCGTCTTCGTCCTTCGCCATGGCTGGCTCCCTCTTCACACATGGTTCACCATGTGCTCGGCGGAAAACTTATGCCGGTGTGGTTAAGGATCGGTTCAAATGACCGCTCTGGGCAGCGATCGCCCGGCAGGTTTTGCCGTTGGCGTTTCGCGGCAGGGAGAAAAGCCAGCGAATCCGCGATCTTTGCGCTGGCATAACGGCTGCACTCCTCTTCGGCGTGACGGACCAGAAAGGATCCGGCAGGCCGATGGACAACACACTACTCGTCTCGCTTTCGCAGCAGATCGCAGCCTATCGCTCGATGGATGTGATCGCGAACAACATGGCGAACATCTCGACGCCCGCGTTCAAGCGCGAGTCGATGAAGTTCGAGGAATACATCCAGCAGACCCAACCCGCCGAGGGCGAAACCGGCATGCAGCAGATCAGCTTCGTGCAGGACAAGGGCACGCTGCGCGACCTCACCCAGGGCGCGATCAGCCACACCGGCGCGCCGTTCGACCTGGCGATCAACGGCAAGGGCTATTTCACGGTCCAGTCGCCGGACGGCACCACCCATTACACGCGCAACGGCCACTTCACGCTGGACGGCAACGGCCGCATCGTGACGGAGAGCGGCGATGTGCTGCAAGGCGACGGCGGCGAACTGACGGTCACCAATGACGACGGCGACATTCACATCGCGCAGGACGGCACCGTGTCGGGCCAGCGCGGCCAGCTCGGCAAGATCAAACTGGTGACATTCGACAACGAGGCGGCGCTGCAAAAGGATGGCGCGAGCCTCTACTCCACCACGCAGCAAGCCAAGCCTGTCGAAACGCCGATGATCCTGCAGGGCAGCCTGGAAGGATCGAATGTGCAGCCGGTTCTGGAAATCTCGCACATGCTGGACGTGATGCGGGCCTATCAGACCACGGCGAACCTCACGCAGAACCTCGACGATTTGAAGCGCAACGCGATCGACAAGCTCGGTAGCGCGGCGAACTAAGGAGAATACCCATGCGGGCCCTTTCCATCGCTGCGACAGGCATGCTGGCG
>JAFECN010000163.1 GCA_018242145.1 Pseudomonadota bacterium | reverse complement strand
TAGGCGCTGTCGAAAATCGCCCGGCGAAACCAAAGCTGAAGATCGTATTCCCACGTATAGCCGATGCCTCCGTGGGCCAGGACGCTCGCGCGCGCAATCGCGGTGAAACGATCGGCCAGATGCGCTTTTGCGAGCGACGCGCGGCGCGATGCATCATCGAGGCTTTCATCGAGCGCGTAGGCGGCGAACCAGACGAGCGCGCGGGCGGGTTCGAGTTCGACGGCCATGTCCGCCAATTGGTGCTTGACGGCCTGGAATTGCGCGAGCGGCGTGCCGAATTGATGACGCGTCTTCACATACTCGACCGTCATCGAAAGGCAGCGTTGCGCGCCGCCAAAGGCGTCGGCAGCCAGCAGCACGAGAGCCATGTCGAAAAGCCGTGTCGCAAATGCGCTGTCCCCGAGCGGTATAGCCGATGGGGTTTTAAGAGCCAGCCGCGAGAGCCGCCGCGTACGGTCCGAATTTTCTACTCTGGAAACGTCGATGTGCGACTTGTCGCGTTCGGCGAGCACCAACTCCCCGCCCAACAGGCCCAAACGAAAAGGTCAGCGACATCGGCCCCCGGCACCAGGGGCAGAGTGCAGTCGACCGCCGCATCCTGCCTGCGCGATTTCCAGGCTTCGGGAAGCCAGGCATCGTCGATGGCGAGCGTTGCCCGCGCGCGACCTGCCAGCAGATCGTCCAGCCAGCGGTCCCTCACATGGTCTGGCGCTGCTTGCGCGATGGCGTAGGTCGCCAACATGTGCGGAACGATTGCTCCCGGCGCGGCTTCCTGGCCGAGTGCCTCGGCCGCCAAAGCGGCGTCGACGACACCAAGTCCGCTTCCACCTCGCGATTCCGGGACCATCAGCCCGGCGAGCCCAAGCTCCATGACGGCGTTCCAGACAGGCGGGCAAAAATCGGTATCCGCATCAAGGAGTGACTGCCGCTTGGCATGTGGAAAGGTATCGTCCTCAAATCGGAGGCGGCACCGCCGACGCAGGATGAATGGTCGGTCTTTTTAAGACGCAGTCTTGCGCCCTATCAGATCCCGGTTGCATTTCACGTCGTCGATCATATGCCGCGGACGACATCGCTGAAGCCGGCTTTGGCAGAGATTCGCGCTGCAATCGAGCAAAAGCTGCGGGGCGCGTAAGCCCCGATCCTACGTCCACGCTGCACGATAGGAGCCGGCCCGGATGTCTTCCAGGACCGATGGCTGGTTGGGTGTCCAATCGAGCGCAGCACAGGTCTTCGAAGATGTCGGGCGGCAACTGCTGCCGAGCATGACGCGTGCCGCGAACTTTCCGAAAATCGCTTCCGCTTCCGAAAGCGGAACGCTTCGCGCGGGCTTGCTCAAAACCTCTCCAATCGCATGCGCAAGATCTTTGAAAGCGACTTCGCCTGCGACCGCGTGATAGACCGACCCTGCGGCACCCTTTTGCAACGCATTGAGCGCGAGTTGTGCCAGGTCCTCGACATGAACAAAACCCCAGAGATTTTCGCCGGCTCCCACATAGGGCACATGACCCAATTCGCGGGCCTTTGTGGCAAGGAGCGGAATCTGCACGCTTCCCCCGGCGCCGTGGACCAGCGGCGGACGCACGACAAAGCCACGCGCGCTCGTTGTTCTCCGCACCAAGTCCTCCGACTGAAGACGTACCGCAGATCCTCTTGGCGGTGACGGCAGTTCCGAATCTTCGGAAAATTGGAAGGTTCCGCTTCCGCCAGCGGTTTCTTCCGCGCCGACGCTGGCTCCCGAAATGAATAGAAACGGCTTGTCTGCGTCACCGAGGCCGTCGGCGACCGCCCGCAGCGCGGCCAGTTCGTCGGCGGCATAGCGCGCTGCGTAGATCACTCCATCGCTTGCAGAAGCGAATGATCCAAGGATCGCCTGGCTTGCGATCCCGCCACGGACCGTTTCCGCTCCGAGACCGGCCAGGAATTCGTCCGAAGCGTCCGAACGCGAAAGCGCCTTGACCTTGTTGCCGCCGCGGGCCAATCGCTTGACGATGTGGGAGCCGATATAGCCCGAGGCGCCGATGACAAAGTAGGTGGGCATACACACTCCAGCCGCAAGCCATCTTTATAGACAACTGACAACCATCGGCGTGCAAGCAAAAATTGCTGCTAGCTGAAGTCGGCGATGAAGGCGGCGATGGAGTTTGCGAGAATTTCGACCTCGGCATCCACATCGAAGCTGTGCTCGGCAAAAGCCGCATAGAGCGAGAGCTGCTCGAGCTGGTAGAACAAAAGATGGGCGCGCGCGAGGCGCTGCTTTTCGCGCGGCTTTTGAGCGCTCGCATTGATCCGGAAGGCGGGTATGCTTTCGCCCAGCATCTCTATGTGCCGATCGCGGCTGAGCGCGAATGTTTGCCAAATCTCGCTGTTATAGAACGCAGCCCGGTAAAACAGGCTCAATTGCAGCTTAGAGCGGCGGGAAACACGCACAACCAGCCTGACAAATTCGCGGAGCTTGCCCTTTGTCGGGTTCCGGTTCGTCTCGAACCAGCGATAGACCACATCGAGCTTGCTCGAACCTTCGCGCACGATATCGACAAGTATCGCCTCCTTGTCGGGGTAGTGCAGATAGAATGCGGCCCTGCTCAGTCCGGCGGCCTTGGCGATCTCGTCGACCGACAGCTCGAAATAGTCCGCCGAGAAGAAGAGATCCCTGGCGGCGGAGAGCAGCTTTTCCCGGGTCGCATGCCGCCGGACATCGCGCCTTTTGGGACTTTCCATGTCTCGGCGGCGAGCGCTCGGTGTCCTGCCAGAACTAAGACTTGCCACGGTAGCTCCATGATTTGGCGATCCGGTCCGCGAATCCGCCTATCCCCGATCTAAGCAACTGTCCATCAATATCACAACTGTCCATCAATATCACAAATGGGCGGTTCGTGGGCCGATGGCGCGCACCGCGCTTCCGCATTACCAGATCGACACCGGAGGCAGCAGGCCGATGCTA
>JAFECN010000162.1 GCA_018242145.1 Pseudomonadota bacterium | reverse complement strand
GTTTTAGGGCCGACGCGCCACGCTGGCAAGCGTCACGGCTCCGCGCTCCGGCGGGCGCGGCGTTACCGATTGTGACAGCGCGCGTGAGCGGCTGTCGCGACACGCAGTCGGAGAAAATTTACGGTTGGGTGACAAAATTTCTTGCATGCGCGAAGGACGGGCCTATATTCCGACTCGTTCCGGCGACGGGACAAAGCGGCGAGGCGGCCTTCCGTCCGCCGTTTTCTTTTTGGGAGACGCGTCCGGAAACCCACAAGGCCAAGGCGCAGGTGTCAACTCTGAGTGAAAGGGTAGGTGCCCGAAATGGCTAGACTCCAGCTTGTGACGGCAAACAAAGTGGCGAGGGCTCCTCGCGTCCGCCCATCGGCAAATGCGGTAGCAAAGCCGATGCCCGTCGTTCTCCCGGTGAGAAACGACAACGAACCGGAATACAAAGATCACTTCATCACCCGCAACGGCGTCACCTTCGCCGGTAGCCACCTGATCATCGACCTCTGGGAGGCCGAAGGTCTGGACGATCGCGACCGGATCGAGCAGGCGCTGATCGATGCGGTGAAGGCGGCCGGGGCCACTTTGCTCCATATCCACCTCCATACCTTCTCGGATGGCGGCGGCGTATCGGGCGTGGCCGTGCTGGCGGAGAGCCATATCTCCGTCCACACCTGGCCGGAGAAGGGTTACGCGGCGTTCGACGTGTTCATGTGCGGCGACGCCCAGCCCCGCAAGGCGATGGACGTGTTCAAGGCGGCCTTCAATCCCGGCCGCATCGTGGTCGGCGAGCACAAGCGCGGCGTTCTCTAGGCTCCACGCAGGTTAACCAAAGGGCGGAAATGGCTCCGAAAGCCGCTTCCGCCCTTTGTCTTTGAAACCACTCTTTTCCGTTTGACCCTTAATATCCGTTTACCGCAGCCGGCGGGGAAACGGGTGGAGAGGCTTTGCGATATGACGCGGCGATCATCGGCGCCGGCGCGGAAGGTTTGGCCGCGGCGGTGACGCTCGCCCGCTCGGGCCTCAAGGTCATCGTCATCGAGCGCAACGAACGCCCCGGTGGGCGGCACGTCACGCGGGAATTCCATCCCGGCTTTCACGCCTCTCCGTTCTGCGACGGCTGCACGATCCCGTCTCAAGCCTTCCGCGACCTCGATCTCGCGCGCCACGGCGTTCTGCTTTGGCCTGCCACTCCGGCCAGCGCGTTGTGGCCGGATCGTGCACAGGTGGCCGTCTCCTATCGCGCCCGCGCGGAGGCGATGCGGATTGTCTCGGCGGCACAACTGCGCGCCGCAACCGACGCGATGCCGCAACGCCGATCCCTTTTCGGCAGGCGCAAATTCCCGGCTCCCGCGCCGTGGCCGGGTGCGAGTCTCGCAACCCGGCCGCTGAGGGATGTGCTGTCTGCGCTGTCGCCCGGCGACGACATGCTCGCCCTTATGTTGTCGGACGCTCTCGAAGGCCGGGCGGCGCATCCCGACCGCACCGCAAGCGCCTTGCATATGCTGGCCGGGGCCGCTCCGGAAACGGTCGTCGGGGGCCTGCAATTCCTGACGGATGCACTGATGGTAGCCGCACTGGGTTTGGGCGTCGAAGTGTCGTGCGGTCTCGACGCGGTGGACATCCGGTGCCGCAGAGGCCGGACGGACAGCGTGCGGCTGGCCGATGGTGTGGACGTCGCGGCGCGGGCCGTGATTTCGACATTGGATTTCAAGCGGACATTCCTTTCTCTCTTCGCCTGGAACGATCTGCCTGGCGAACTTGCCGGCCGGGCCGCAGCGTTCCGCATGAGCGGCGCGACGGCGCGTCTGCTGTTCGCCCTGGATGGGCTGCCGGAGATTCCGTCTTTCGCGGACGCGCGGGTGTTTGCCGGTGCGATCCATGTCGCGCCGGAGGAGGATCGGTTCGGCAACGCCTTCGCGGCATGGCATTCCGGCACGCTCGCGGAGCAGTTTCCGATGACGATCCGCTTTCCGTCCGCGGCCGATCCGCGTCTTTGTCCTGTCGGCGCGGCGACGATGACGGTGACGGCGGGCTGCGTGCCGTCGCGCCTGTTCGACGGCGCCTGGACGAACGACAAGCGCGATGGACTGCGCCATGCGGCGCTTCAACGTATCGAGCAGGTTCTGCCCGACGTGACGGCCCGCATCCGCGCCTGCGAGGTGATCGTGCCGCCGGATATCGAGCAGGCGCTCGGATGCACGGAGGGCGATCTGTGGGGCGGAGAGATCGCCGCGGACCAGATGTTTTCCACCCGGCCGGGTGGTGTGCCCGCGCCGCGCACGCCGGTCGAAGGTCTCTATCTCGCCGGGCCGTCCACAATGGCGGGTGTTCTGGGCACTTGCGCGTCCGGGATCGTTGCCGCGCAAGCGCTCATGGCCGATCTCAAAGATGGGCGGCTCAAATGAGCGCGCCGGTTTCCTACGATGCCATTGTGATCGGCGGCGGCGTGAACGGGCTCGCCGCAGCGGCCTATCTCGCCCGGGCGCGCAAGAAGGTTCTGCTGCTGGAGAAAAGAGACGGATTGGGCGGCCGTTGCGCGCCTGTCGATTTGGGCGAAGGGTTCTCCGCGAGCAGGGCCGCGCCGGTTCTCTATGCACTCGATCCGCGACTGCTCGGCGATTTGAGATTGTCGCGCTTCGGGTTTCGTCCCGCCGGGCGGGAATTGCCGCTTGTCGGTCTTCGCGGCGGTGCGAAGCAGATCGTTCTTTCGCGCAACGTCCATGGCACGGCGGCGTCCATCCTTCCGCATTCGAGCGCGGATGCGGCGGCGTGGCCACGCTTCCGCGCGAAGCTGTTCGAGATGGCGCGCGCGATGCGGCCCCTATGGTGGGAGGCGCAGGCTCCGCCGTTGGACGGCGATATTCGCGAAGACATCGCGCGCATCCTCTCCGCCGGAGCGTCGGCGTGGCTCGATAGCTGGTTCAAAAGCGAGGCTCTGAAGGCCGCGCTGTGCTTCGACGCGACAGCGGGCGGATTGTCGCTCGCCGAACCGGGATCGGCGATGGCGCTGCTCTGGCGCGCCGCGCAGGAAATGTCGGGGCTGCAAGGCGCGGCGATGATTCCCGCGGGCGGCTTGCCGGCGCTGGCTGCTGCTCTTGTCGCCGCCGCGCAGGACGCAGGCGGCGAATTTCGCACCGGCGCTTCGGTGGAAGAGATCGTTCTGGACGAAGACCGCGCGGCCGGTGTCCGCTTGCGCTCGGGAGAAGTCTGCTTTGCGCCAGTCGTGCTTTCGGCTGTATCCCGGCATCGCACGTTTTATGACCTGCTTCCGCCGGGCGTTCTGGGGTTGTCCCACGCTGCTTCCTCTGATCGGCCATCGCCATTGGCGCAGGCGCATGTGCTTGCGGTGCTGACGAACGCACCCTCAATAGGTGGCGCGCCGCTGGCGAGTCGCTTCATCGTGGCGGAAAAGGCAGAAACCTATATTTCCGCGGAGCTTGCCGCCCGCAACGGCGAGATGGGAGACGAATTGCCGATAGAGTTCACCGTTCCAACCAGCCTGGATGCGTTCATTGTGCCGCCCGGCCAGCATGTTCTTTCCGCCGTCGTGCGGCCGCTTCCGCGTGAGCCGAAGGGCGGCTGGGACAGGTTGCGTCCGGCGCTGGGCGCCAAGGTCATCGCCGCCATCGACGGACTGATCCCGAATTTCTCGCGCGATATCGCCCGCATCGAAGTGCTGGTGCCCGATGATGCCGATGCCGGCACGGACATCGCGCGGCTGACTGCGCCTTATACTCATCGTGTGCATACGCCGGTCTCGGGATTGTTCTTTTGCGGCCCCGAGGCGGACCCGGTGTCCGCGATCTCCGGGCGCGCGGGGCGCATAGCCGCGCAGATGGCGATGTGCCCATGAGTTCGCACCGCCGCATCCGCGCCACGCCGTTTCATGCGCGCACCGCCGCGAGCAACCCTTTCAACCGCTGGGCCGAGCGCAATGGCTTCACCCTGGCGCTGGATTTCGGCGATGCGCAGGAAGAGGCGCTGGCGGCACGGGCCAATGTCGTGCTTCTCGATATTTCCTGGCGTTCGCGCGTTTGGTTCGAGGGCGCGAATGCCGCCGAATGCGTTTCCTGCCTGATGACGCGTGATGCCAGGCGGTTGCAGCCCGGTCAGTCCTTGAAGGCGCTTTGGTTGAATGACGATGGCGATGTGCGCGGTGCGGGGGGCGTCGCGCGTTTCGCCGCGGATCGGTTCCTCGTCGCATCGGCTGCCGAAGACAGCGCATGGTTCGCGCAGGCCGCCCGGCAATTTCAGACATCCTTTCGCGAGGTCACCGAGGAACAGGGCGGTCTGGCGCTCATCGGGCCTTTCGCGAAAGCCGTTCTGGATGCCGCCGGTCTCGATGCAGATATCGAACTTCTCTCCTTCCGCAAATTGTTCTGGCGCGGACTGGACATCACGCTTTCGCGCTGGGGCGAGCACGCTGGATTTGAAATCTGGTGCGATGCCGATGACTGTTTGATCCTGTGGGACCGGCTGATGCGCGCCGGAGCGCCTTTCGCCATCCGCGCCGCGGGCCTTGCCGCGTCCGATATTCTTGACATCGAGGCCGGCATACCGCGTCCGCACCGCGATTATCGGCCCGCGATCGACGGCGCGCCGTCCGGTCCCTTACCGGCATCTCTGGGACTGGAAAGCTTGATCGATGATGCCCATCGAACCTTCAACGGCGCCGCGGCATGGCGCGCGCGCAAGCCGGCAAGCACCGCGCTTGTCGGCATCGAGATCGATTCCGAAACGCCCGCATCCTTTGTGCCGCTGATCCATTCGGGTGCGGTTGCCGGTCATACGCTGACGTCCGTGCATTCGCCTGCCTTGCGCCGCGCCATCGCGCTGGCACAGGTGGAGAAGCATCTGGCCGTCGCGGGAACGGCATTCTCGCTCGTTCTTCCGATGTCTCTCGACCAGGCCGCCGCGCAGCCGGTCGCGGCGCGTGTCGCAAGCCTGCCGTTCGTGAAACCGGCGGATGCCTTGTGACGCCTGGTCCGTTGCAGCGATCTAGCAGAAAAAGAACGGCACCAGAACGGGTTAACCGGGAAGACCATGCCCCATATGGGGTGTTTTCCCTGCTGCGCTCTCTTTATGATCCGTATCTATAATTGGGGCTTTCGAGATCGCAGCATGAACAAGGTCACGCCGATACCCGGCTTTGCGCCGCCCGCTTTTGTGGAGACCGCCCGCAAGGAATTCGAGGCGTTCTGCAAAGCCAATCCCGGCCTCAAATATATCGACGTCGTGCTGGCGGACATCATCGGCATCCTGCGCGGCAAACGCATGCCCATTGCCGAGGCGGCGAAGCTTTTCGAATGCGGCATGCAGATTCCCCATTCCATCTATCTGATGGATGCGAATGGCGAGATGACCAATCCGCTCGGCCGCGGTTACGGCGATGGCGATCCGGACGGCACGGCATGGCCTATCCCCAAAACGCTGTCGCGCGTCTGGGACAAGGACACATCGCGCGCGCAGATGCTGATGACGTTGCGCGACGGAAACGGCACGCCCGATCCGGCGGAGCCGCGCGCGGCGCTGGAGCGGGTGCTGGAGCGCTTCGCGCCGCTCAAACTGACGCCCGTCTGCGCGCTCGAACTTGAGTTTTATCTTATCGACCGCGCGCGCGACGCGAATGGCGCGCCGCAACCGCCGCTCGATCCGCGCTCGGGCCGCCGCGAATCCACGGCATCGGTTTACGGTATCGACGATCTTGACCGGTACGATGCCTTTCTCTCCGCGCTCACCGCGGCGGCCGAAATGCAGGGCCTTCCCTTGAGCGCGACCAGCAAGGAATACGCGCCGGGCCAGTTCGAAGCCAATCTGCACCATCAGACCGATGCGCGCTCGGCGGCAGACCATGCCGTCTTTCTCAAGCAGATCGTGAAGGCTGCCGCGCGCCATGCGGGATTCGAATCCACCTTCATGGCGAAGCCTTATGTCGACCTCGCGGGCAACGGCCTGCACATCCATCTGAGCCTGATCGACGAGAAGGGCCGCAATGTCTTCGACAACGGCACGCCCGAAGGATCGGATCTGGTGCGCCATGCCATCGCCGGGCTTCAGACCCTGATGCCGGAATCCATGGCGTTGTTCGCGCCCAACCGAAACTCCTATCGCCGCTTCCAGCCGGATATGTTCGCACCGGTAAACCGCCGCTGGGGCGTCAACAACCGTTCCGCTGGGCTGCGGATTCCCGTCGGTCCGGGCGAGGCGCGCCGCATCGAGCATCGCGCATCGGGCGCGGACGCCAATCCCTATTTCGCGCTGGCCGCGGTTCTGGCCGGCGTCCACTACGGCCTGACCGTGAAGCGCGATCCGGGGCCGCCAGCCGAAGGCAATGTTTCGCGCGAGCCGGACAATGCCTTGCCCTTCACCATCGACGATGCGCTCAACCGGCTGGAAGCCGCGCCGTCGCTGATCTCCTATCTTGGGGAGGAAACCATCGCGCTCTATCGCGAAACCAAGCGGATCGAGACGCAGCGCCTGCGCCGCATCATCACCACGCCCGAATATAGCTGGTATCTATAGGCCGGTCCCGCTGCCCGGGTGATCGTCCGCGCCGAAGCCGGTCAACAGGCCCTCGCGCTGAAGGCCGTCCACATCATCGGACGCATTGCCGTTGGGCTCGGCGCCGCGCAGCGGTTCTGTTTCCACCGGCGTTGTCGGTGCCGCCAGCGGCGCGCCAGCCATCCGCGGCTTGAGGATCAGATCGAAGCCATCGGCCACGGGCGCCGTGGAGAAATCGACGTCTCTTTTCGCAACGACCGTGGCGCTATCGCCGTTGGCCTGCGTGCCGGAGATCCAGTCCGGTGCGCTGCGCTGAAGGTCTGCGATCAGGCTGCTGTCGACGGGACCCGCGAATTGAAGCGTGATCGCATTCGAACCGCGATCCACATGCGAGCCGGTCAGCGCCAGCTTGTGAAAGCGGAATGTAAGATCCGGCGCGCGCGCCACGATATCGAGCGATGCCGTTTGCTCTTCGCCATGATTGCCGTTGAACCAGCCCGACAGGTCGATGCGCGGCAGGCTTGGCAGGCTGTCGCAGCCTGCGATCAGCAGCGCGGCGCCAAGCGCGGCGGCCAACGGGATGTTGCGGCGGTACGGACGCATCACGAGCTCACATCGAAGGACAGACAGTCTGGTTAACCTTGGTTAACCAGTTATTAATTCACGCGGGCGCGCGGCAGGCGAAGCTCGGCGATGGTGCCTTCGCCCTGGCGGCTGCCGATCTGCACGACCCCGTGCATCCGGCGGGCAAGCGCGTTGCAGATCGCCAGGCCCAGGCCATTGCCCGTGACCGCGCCGGAGCGATCGAAGCGCAGGAACGGGTTGCCCGCCTTCTCGATCTCGGCCGGTGAGAAGCCGAGGCCGTTGTCGCGCACGGTCACGGCGATCACGTCGCTGACGGCGCGGATCTGGATGCGCACCGCGCCGCGATCGGGCGTGTATTGCAGGGCATTGCTCAGCAGGTTCGCGATGATCCGCTTTGCGGCGGCGGCATCGGCAAGGGCGTGCGCGTTCTCCGGCAACGCGACCGTCAGCTTGATGCCCCGCAGGACAGCGCGGCCGGCGGCATCGGCCACCACGTTGCGGGCAATGGTGGAAAGATCGAGAGGGCGGATGTCGAGCGGATGGCGGCCCGCTTCCATATCTGCGAAATCGAGGATGTCGCCGATCTTGTCATGCAGCGCGCGCCCGGCGGCGTTGATGTCGCGCGCGTATTCGGCGTATTTCGGATGGCCGGGCGGGCCGAATACGCCGCGCTCGATGACTTCCGAAAAGCCGATGATCGCATTCAGCGGGGTACGCAGTTCGTGGCTCATATGGCCGATGAATTCCGTCTTGGCGCGATTGGCCTCGATGGCGCGGCGTTCGGCTTCGGCGAGGCGGATGCGGAGTTTCGCTTCTTCCGGCTTCACCGCGCGCAAATTCTTCACCGCTTCGGCGGCGCGGGCGCGTTTCTCGAATTCGCGCACGAAGACAACGGCGAGGCCCGCGCCGGCCAGCGACGGCCCGAAGATCAGGAAGAAGTAAAGCGGCAGCGCGCCATACCATGCGCCCAGCGCTTCTCCCGTTTCGACCGACGCGCCGACACTGGCGGACCAGTTCGGCACCGGCGACAGCGCGACGAGGCGATGCTCGTCCGGCAGGTCGATCACGCGGGCTTGCGGCGTATCCGTCGCCAGCGCGGCCATCGGCGGGACATCCTTCCAGCCGCTGCCGAGGGCGAGCAACTGGCCGTCGCGCGTGGCGATCACCGTCTCTTCCATGCTGGCCGGTTGCACGATGGCGTGCATGTCGAGCTGCATGGCGACGATTTTGGCGCCGGTGGCAAAGGCGATGATCGTCGTCTGCCCGTCGCGGCTCGGCAGTATCGCGCGATGGCGCAACGCATCCGCCCATGCTGTCGCGGGCAACGGCAGGAACGCGCTGGGGTTGCTCTTCATTTCATAGAGCAATTGTCCATCACGCGAGAGGATCGCGATGTTGCGCAGTGCAACGCCGCCGACTTCCGACAACGCCGCCGATGTTTCCGCCGTGCCGGTGGAATTGGCGAAGGCTGCGCCCAGCGCAACATAGCGTTCCAGCGTCGCGGAGAAATCGGTCGCCACCTGCGCGGCGCGCCGCGATTCCAGATAGGCGGCCTGATCGAGCGCGCGGGATCGGTCCAGACGCATCTGAATGGCCGCCGCAGCCGCGAAGCTTCCGGTGATGAGCAGAACCGCCAGGACGACGACGATGCGGACGTTCCGGGTCAATCTTCCCAGCACGCCCGACACGGGACGTGTCAGGCCGGTCGATGATCGGTGGGCTGCCCGCGCTTGCGCCATGACGCGCCTTGCGCCCCCAACTGATTCGTTTCACACCGATGATACGAATCGCCGAGTCGCTGTCGAATATTATCCCAACATTTTCGAGGCGACCTCGAACAGGTTGGGCGACACCTTGGGCAGCTTCGCCATGGCGTCCAGCTCCGCCCGCATTAGCGTTTGCCGGTCGTGGTCGTAGCGGCGCCAGTTCTCGAATGCGCCCGCCATCCGGGCGGAAACCTGCGGGTTGATCGAGTCCAAATCACGAACGACCTGGCCCACCAGCGCGTAGCCAACACCGGCGTTGAAGCGCAGGTGATTGCCGGAGAAGGCGCCGATCAGCGCGCGCACGCGGTTCGGGTTCCGCATGTCGAATGCCGGGTGCTGCATCAGCGCGCGGACCTGCTCCACAGTGCCGGGAAGAGACGATCCCGCCTGCAGCGCCATCCATTTGTCGAGCACCAGCGGGTTGGACCTGAAGCGGTCACGGAAGGCATCGAACGCGGCCTGACGCTTCGGCGACGCCATGCGGGAGAGCGCGGCGAGGCCCGCGATCATGTCGGTCATGTTCGTGGCTTTGCGATAGTGCACGTCCGCGCGTTCGGCGGCGGCGTCATCGTCCGCCGACGTGAGATAGCGCAGCAGCACGTTGCGCAGGCTGCGGCGTCCGGCGGACGCGGCATCGGGCGAGAACGCGCCCGCGCTGTCGAGCGACTCGTAGAGCCGCTTGATGGTGTTGCCATGCGCGGCCTGAACGCTGCGGATGAGCGCGACGCGGGCCGCATGGATGGCGTCGGGATCGGCGGGCGTCAGCTTGAGCGCGATCTCGCTTTCCAGCGGCGGCACCAGCATCTGCGTGGCGAAAGCGTGATCGTCGTCCGCGCGCAGCAGCGCTTCGCCGATGGCGTCGAGATAGATCGGATCGGCTTTTGGCACGGCGCCCGTTTTCGCTTCGCCCGCCATTTCGATGAGAAGTTCGGTGGCGAGCGCCTGGCTTGCTTCCCAGCGATTGAAGGCATCCGCGTCATGTCCCATCAGCTCGGCGCGCGACTTGCGGTTCATCGGCGATTTGAAATGCACTGGCGCGGAGAAGCCGCGGCCCATCGACAGCAGCGGCGCTTCGGGCACATCGACAAAGGTGAAGGTTTCCTCGGCCTTCGATAGCTCCAGCACGCGCTCTTCCGGGCCGGTGGCGTTTTCACCTTCGAGTGTGAGCGGCAGCGCGCGGCCCGATTGGCCGACGAGCCCGAGGCGCATCGGAATGTGCATCGGCTTTTTCTCGGGCTGGCCGGGCGTGGGATAAAGCGACTGCGTCAGCTTCAATGCGTAGGTCTTCTTCGCGGCATCGTAATGACCGTCGGCTTCGATGGTCGGCGTGCCCGCCTGGCGGTACCAGAGACGGAATTGCGTGAGATCGCGGCCCGAAGAATCCTCGAAACACTTCACCCAGTCTTCGACCGTTGCGGCTTCGCCGTCATGACGTTCGAAATAAAGATCGGTCGCCTTGCGATAGCCTTCTTCGCCCACCAGCGTCTTCAACATGCCGATGACTTCGGCGCCCTTCTCGTAGATCGTGGCCGTGTAGAAATTGTCGATCTCGATATAGCTCTGCGGCTGCACGGGATGCGCCAGCGGCCCTGCGTCCTCCACGAACTGGCGCATGCGCAGCATCTTCACGTCTTCGATGCGCTTCACGGGCCGCGAGCGTTCGTCGGCGGAGAAGTTCTGATCGCGGAAGACGGTGAGGCCTTCCTTCAGCGACAACTGGAACCAGTCGCGGCAGGTGATGCGGTTGCCGGTCCAGTTGTGGAAATACTCGTGCGCCACAACGCTTTCGATGCGGCCGTAATCGTCATCGGTTGCGGTTTCGGGGGAGGCGAGCAGGAGCTTGTCGTTGAAGATGTTGAGGCCCTTGTTCTCCATTGCGCCCATGTTGAAGGTGGAGACAGCGACGATCATGAAGATGTCCAGATCGTATTCGCGGCCATACACCTCTTCGTCCCAGCGCATGGCGCGCTTGAGCGAATCCATCGCATAGGCGACGTTCGGCTCGTTGCCGTGCTCGACATAGATGGCCAGATCCACCTTGCGGCCCGACATGGTGGTGAAGCTGTCGCGCAACACGCCCAGATCGCCCGCAACCAGCGCGAAGAGATAGCAAGGCTTCTTGAACGGATCGTTCCACACCGCGAAATGGCGGCCGTTCGGAAGATCGCCGCTGCCGATCAAGTTTCCGTTGGACAGCAGCACCGGATATTTCTTTTTGTCGGCTTCGATGCGCGTGGTGTAGATCGCCAGATTGTCCGGGCGGTCGAGGAAATAGGTGATGCGGCGGAAGCCTTCCGCTTCGCATTGCGTGCAGAAGATGTCGCCGGCTTTGTAGAGGCCCGACAGCGCGGTGTTCTCCGCCGGCGAGAACTCCGTCACCACATGCAGCGTGAAGCGGTCCGGCACCTTCGGGATGGTGAGGGACTTCTCATCGCGCGTGTAGTCGCCGTTCTTCAGGGCCGTGCCGTTGATCGCAACGGAGACGAAGGTGAAGAACTCGCCGTTCAGGATCAGCGGCGCATCGCCTGAGCCCTGGCGCACCACTTCGCTGATCGCGGTGACGCGCGTCTTCTCCATGTCGAGATCGAAGGTGAGGGCGATCGCGTCGATGCGGTAATCGTTGGGGCGATAGTCCTTCAGATGAATGGCATGGTGTTCTTCGGTGCGCATTGTTTCTTCCTGACTGCTTGCGGGCGGTATAGCGCGGATTGGCGGGTGCCGTTGAAATCATTGGGAAATTCCGACCGACTTCGACTAAGTATTTGAAATATAATGAAAATCTTCGGATGATTGTTCCTCGTTTTTTTGTGGCCGCACCCCGCAAAATCAAGATGTGGTGGTTGGGCGGTCCCCGATGCATTCGAACGTCGCCGTTCCGCGTCCCTACCGTTGTCATGGCCC
Organism: Pseudomonadota bacterium; assembly: GCA_018242145.1. Lineage (GTDB taxonomy): Bacteria > Pseudomonadota > Alphaproteobacteria > Micropepsales > Micropepsaceae > Rhizomicrobium. The sequence goes on along the minus strand of JAFECN010000162.1, from coordinate 879 downwards.
GCCGGAGTGCGGGCCACCCAGTTGAAATCGTGCAGTGGCCATCCGAGAATGGCGCCGGCGCCTCATCTTTAGAAATCTGGGAAGCCTCACCTGGGTGGCCCGCACTCCGGCGGGCCATGACAAGTTAGGATGGAACATATAAAGAACAAACTTGGTGAGGTCAAGCCCTAAAACAAGCTCGCCTGCGCGGAAGGCTTCGGCCGCGGCGCGGGCTTCTTTGCCTGCTGCATGTCCCAATCGCCTTCGGCTGGCACGAGCAGGGCTTTCAGTTCTTCCGGCGTCGCCGGTTCTTCGCCCAACCACTTCGCCCAATGTTCGGATGGCAGCACGGCGGGCATGCGGTCGGTGATTTTGGCGATGAGCGCGTTGGGCGGGGTCGTCACCATCGCGAAGGACAGAAGCGGGACGGGGCCGCGCGTCCAGGCTTCCCAGATGACGGCGATGGCGAGCGGCTTTCCGTCTTTCGGCGAGACGACATATTGAATCGTCTTGGACGGCGAAATTTCCTCGCCTTCGTTGAACGTCTCCACCGCGATCAGGCCGCGGCGTTTCGCGAAGGCATCGCGATAGGTCGGCTTGCTGTCGATGGTTTCGGCGCGGGCGTGGATGAATTTGGTGCCGACATTCGCATCGTCCGCCGACGGCGGCACGAGGCCCCAGCGCATCCGCGCCGTCTCGCGCTGGCCGTTGGCGTCCAGCCGGATCACGTCGGCGAACCGCATGGGCGTGATGGTTTCGACCGGCTGCGTGCCGCTTTCCGCGCCCGCGATCAGCTCTTCGAGCGTGGTGACGCCCGACCATTCCGGCTTCTGCGTGAATTTTCCGCACATGGCGGGAGTAGAGCAGCTTCTCACCCGATCGCCCTCTCCCCCTGTGAGG